>CAMTPD010000422.1 GCA_947074265.1 uncultured Porphyromonadaceae bacterium | reverse complement strand
TTGCCCAGTATTGATTTCGCCGGTATTAACCAACAAGTTTTGAGTTTGTAAAACTTGCATAATTGAGTTAGGATCGACTCCTAGTGTTGATAGTTGAGAAGTAGAGATAAGTACATTTACGACCTCTATTTGCTCTCCAAATAAAAAGACTTTCTGAACCCCTTGTATCGGTGTTACCTGTACTTTTATCTTTTGAGCCCAGTCTCTCATA
Source organism: uncultured Porphyromonadaceae bacterium (assembly GCA_947074265.1). Lineage (GTDB taxonomy): Bacteria > Bacteroidota > Bacteroidia > Bacteroidales > CAMTPD01 > UBA12018. Next base: position 2,291 of record CAMTPD010000422.1, on the reverse strand, counting down.
TCTTTGTAAGAGAAGCCATCATCTGCAGCTAACCCATAATAGATACCAAATACATCTCCAAAGTCATCGTTTACGGTAATTTGGGATGCTCCCGAAGGTAACTTAGGTTGTATGCTTAATGTTTTACGGCGCAGTTCGTCCCATTTCTCCGGCATTCTTTCTGGAGGAACAGTAGGAATAAACTCAATTGTAATCTTTGATAAACCAAAATAAGATTCTGATTTTAGCTTAAATACATCTGATACTCCTTGAATTTCGCGCTCGATGGGTTCTGTTATTAATTTTTCTACTTCAGAAGGCGTAGCACCGGGATATTGTGTTATGATAACACCTTGCTTAATCACGAAAGGCGAGTCTTCTTTCTTTCCTAATTTAAAAAAGGATAATACCCCACCAAAAAGTAGGATAACAAGAAAGAAGTAGACTACTTTCGGATTGTCTATCGAATATTTTGGGATATTCATATTAGTCAATCTTATTCAGTTAATAGTTTTACTTTTTGTCCATCGATAATAGAGAAAACACCAGCAGTCACAACTGATTCGTTTTCTTTTAATCCCGACGAGATCGCAACGCGGTCTGCATCAAATAATCCTACAGTCTGGATTGCTCTTTGCTCTACAGACTCTGTTTGTGAATTATAGACAAAAACACATTTTTGGTTAGTTTTAGGATCGCTAAAGATAGCTGACAATGGAACTGAATATACATTTGTATAATTCGAATTAAATGTTTCTAGCAGAATAGTACAAGAATATCCTACAGATACTTTGAATAGATCGATCTTAAATGCAGGATCGTCAATCAATAATGTTACCGGCAAACCTGCACCATCTGGAGAAGCTTCAACAAAATCTCTGATCTTAGCGCTGAACAGTTTTCCTTTGTAACTTTCAAACTCTACGTAAATTTTATATTCACCTTGCAAAGCTGGTGCGTTTGTTTCTGGCAATGTAAAGTTTACTAACAACTTGCTAGGATTTATCAAAGATACAATTCCTTGTCCAGCTTGTACTTTTTGATAATTTTCAACATATTTCTTAGCAATAAACCCATCGAATGGCGCACGAAGCTTTGTGTCATTCAAAATACTTGTAGAGTATTCATAGTTTGCTTTTGCACTAGAATACTTAGCTTCTGTTGTTTCGTACTCTTGAACAGAAATTGCCTGCTTTGCCAAAAGATTCTTTGCTCTCTCTAGCTGTGACTTTGCTGTTTGATAGTTAGAGTAGTCTGCTTCATTCGTCAATTTGAAGTCATTTGGATCAATTTCGGCAATTACTTGCCCTCGTTTTACAGTTTGACCTTCATCTACATTTAATGAAACAAGCGGTCCGCTCATTCTAAATGCTAAGTCACTGAACTGATCAGGCGCAACAACACCACTAAATGATTTTGTCACAACATTTAATGGCATGACCTTTTCGACCTTTACAGGACGTAATGGCAATTCTTTCACCTCTTTATTACCGCCACAAGATACTAAAACACCCGTAAGCAGTAATACTGGAATAAATCTAACGTTCATAATAAATCAATATTTACACATTTCACTTTATATTCTAATTCTTAAGATTTTAATATCTAGTTAACCCAATATCGTGTATCGATTACTGACTCAATATCTTCTTCGATATCATCAGGTAATGCCGGAAAAAAGTCTAGCTTTGTCAAAGACTCGACGCTATCAATCGTTACTGCATATTTTATAAACAAATCTCGTTTATTATATTCCTTATTCTCAAAAACAAAACCAACTCCTTTTATATTTTTTTTGTATGGAGATAGTATTACTTTGTAAAAATATTTTGGAACTACAACTTTATTCGGACCTATCCTCTTAACGACTGAATCCGATACTGGACCTGTCACAATCCATATTGCACTATCTCTAATTGCTAAACGTCGTATTTGTTCTTCAAGTTCTTTCCAAACTCCACGATTCAGAGATGGAGATTGGGGACAAATATTAGTGAAATAAAATGATTCTCTCATTATATCTTCACCCCAGCCCATATCTGCTGCTGGAGCCATATGCCCTCTATCATAACCAGAATTCTTATAATCTACATTTGTTGCGGATTTACCATTTATCGTAGGATCAACAGTAAACTTATTCGATCTTTTCACTTTTCCATTTGCTTCCTCTCGTGTAAGCTCATAGGCGACCCAATCTGGCAATAAAGTATTTTTATTATACAAAACAGTATATCCTTTATGCTTAATCAGCTGTTTTTCCCTCTGATCTATTTGTGCAATAAGTGGCAGTTCTGAACCATCTTCCCATGAAC
>CAMTPD010000421.1 GCA_947074265.1 uncultured Porphyromonadaceae bacterium | reverse complement strand
AAGTCTTAATCTAATCTTTCCTGCATAATCAATATGCTTGATTAGGTAGCTGTCTCCCGACTTTGTAAACATAAACCCGTTTTCTAAAGCCATACGAACTAATTCGTCCGGGGCAATATCTTTTTTGTCGGATAAAAAGTTTCGTGCAGAAGACAGATACATCTGATCAAGCACTTCACTCTTCAAAGAATCGCTCTTTATAAAGGTAAAAATTTCTGCGTTTGGATAGAAATTTTTAAACTCAAGTAAACTGGTATCCGGTTGTTCACCTGATATTATTGACTTAAAAAAGCGGACTTGCTGATAATTGAAATCAAATTCGAAGCGTTGATCAGCAACAAAAGGGATATCAGACTTTTTAAGCGAGGTAACAAAAGAAAGATGATTTGAGTCTTTCGATTGACAAACAAGATTGCCGGCTGAATTAACAGCGATCTGAATTCGACATTTAGCGAGGAACTGATTCCGTAAATCTTTATCCAGAGATAAAGCATACTTCAAAAAATCAATCGTTGCATCTTTAAATCGACTTTGCTCCTGTTCGCGTATATCACTTTTCTTTTCTGTTTTGTATGATATATAACCATCCACGGCTGCGTCAATTTGAGCTTGAGAGAGCTGTGGAAAATTATTAGCAATATAGCTGGCTAATTTATTTCGATAACCGGGTAGTGAATTTTCGATAAATTGACTATCATACTTCCCGAATGGATCTTGTTTTCGCAAAGCTGAATACTCTTGATACAAGAGATCGTTAATTGCCTTATAATCTTCTTTAGACAGACGATTAATCGACTCTCCCGATATTACATCTTTATTCATGAGAACCTTTGTCATTTCTTCCACACTAGTACAAAATAATACTTCTGCCAATAGAAGAGGATTCTTCGATAAGTATCGTTGAGCATACCTAAGTGCTTTTTCTGTATCCTTATCACCAAGTTGACTCAACAAAACAAACAAACGATATCGACTTGAGACTTTATCATTTTTAGTATAAACCGCTTTGTTTACATCTCCGAGATAATGCTCAAGCTTTGACCTACCTTCGATTCTCTCCGGAGTTCCTTCTGGGTATGTATAGTGTCGCAAAAAAGGTTGTCCGTTTTCAATCGAAATGATCCAACCGGAAACCAAAGCCTTCTTGATAAATTCTTCGTCCGATAGATCTTTTACTCCAGACAGAAAAACATTGATGCTATCTGTGTGCATCTTCTCCTGTATTGCTTCGTTATATGCTCCTGGTATAAACTTTAGAAACTCTTGGTTCTTATTGAACGTTTTGAAACTCATTGATTCGATGTAGTCAATACCCCTACCCTCATCAATGGCTTGTATCAATTGACGAACCTCTTTGTTGAAAGATCGAGCTGATACCTGTTTCTCTTTCCAGATCGTAGCTGAGTATAGATCGTCAGTAACCAGATAATAATTCGGATTCTTAACATCTACAATACGAACCTTTCCGGTTTGGATATCCAATTCAACCTTTAATCCATTTTTGGCAAGAAATAATGAACGCGAGTCTTGATCTAAGCGCCAAGCATAACCGTACATTGTCGTGGCAAGTTGAGTGAAACGAGTAAATTCTTTGTCGCGAGTATCCGATAATTTGGATTGCTTGTATGTGATATATTTCCGAACTGTATAATCGGCCACAAGTGAACTCAGCTCCGGATTCTTTAGACGTAGTGATTCTGATAAACGTTGAAATAACTCTGCGTAATCTTGAATGAACAAGCTCTCGTAATAATACCGACTGATAGACTCTTTTCGGAGTGCTGCATATATTGTCGCAACTTGGCCAAGAAGCTCCTTCTGATCTTTTTTCTCGATAGATGTTTTATTCTCAACTTTAATAAATTCCGATAATTGATTTGCGCTGTATTTCTTTCCGAGTTCACTACCCTTCCAAACTTTTTTAGATAAAAGATCAACAAAGGTTACCCCATATATACGTCCAGAATCATTGATTGAGAACTTAACTCGGATATTCATTTTGTCACACAAAAGAGTAAAGTCTTGAACAGTTAATGTTTCAAACCTACATAAGACCGCATCTAGAAGTTTTTGAATTGACTTCTTTGAATGATGATGATTCTCATACAATTTTGAGGTTCTATCTTTTAAGGCACTCTTCTGCTTTACAAATTTTGCATCTAAAGCTGTGAGCCCATAAGATTTTCCAAGCTTCGAAGATTTCAACCCTAGAGATGTTCGCACGCCATTTTTATCCGTTACAAAATAAATTAATCCTCGAACAGCTCCGGCTTCTTTGTCTTTTACAATCTCAGCTCCCACATTCATAACTCCTAGAATTAAATTAAACTGCTCAAAGGATGTGAGATTAAATTTCAATGAATAATTGATTGCACGCTTTAACTGCCCGGATAAATCATTTCTACGCTCTGGATTTAGGTTAGGAATAACTTTTAAATCGTTTATATTGATATTCTTATCTTCCTTTTTTTTACGCTGCTGATCATTTTGTCGCTGAATATC
>CAMTPD010000420.1 GCA_947074265.1 uncultured Porphyromonadaceae bacterium | reverse complement strand
GCTAGCTGATGATATAGCTTACCATTTGTTACGGTAAGCATTCTTGTTTCATGCAATGGTAAAGATGCTCACGAAGGGCACAATCACGACGAACACGAAGGTCATGACCATGCCGAAGCGACAAGCGAAGAATCGCATGCGGATGAGATCATCTTCACCAAACAACAAGCGGAAAAGACCGGCTTACAAACACTGAAACTTGAGCCGCGCGACTTTAATCGCATCATCCGTACAAGTGGTCAAATACAAGCGGCACAAGGTGACGAAACTACAATTGTAGCTACCACCTCGGGGGTAGTCTCATTCAACAATGCCGCGACCACCGAAGGTAGTGCTGTAAAAGGCGGAGAAGCCATTGTTACAATCTCATCTAAAAACATTGCCGACGGTGACCCGGCTGCTAAAGCTCGCATCGCCTTTAATACTGCACAAAAAGACTATGACCGCGCGCAAGAGTTGGTTAAAGATCAAATCATTTCACAAAAGGAGTTTGATGCGGTAAAGTCCAACTTCGAAACTGCACGCTTGTCTTATCAGGCACTTGCCAAAAGTCAATCGGCACAAGGAACTCGTGTAACAGCTCCGATATCGGGGTATCTTAAAAGCCGCCTTGTGAATGAAGGAGAGTTTGTTTCGGTAGGACAACCTATTGCTGTGATCTCTCAAAACAAGCAATTGCAATTGCGTGCCGAGGTTCCTGAAAAATACTACAAAGAACTAAGCACAATTACTTCGGCCAACTTTAAAACGCCATACGACAATACCGTGTATGAGTTATCAAAGCTAGACGGACGATTGGTTTCGTTTGGTAAGGCTTCGGGTAATAATTCGTTTTACATCCCTGTAACGTTTGCATTCAACAACGTGGGCGACATTGTGCCGGGTTCGTTTGTTGAGGTCTTTTTGATCTCCTCACCTATCCGTGAAGCACTTATTGTTCCGCTTTCTGCTTTGGTTGAAGAACAAGGTGTCTATTATGTATTTATCCAGCTGGATGAAGAAGGATACCGCAAACAGGAGGTTACACTTGGTGGGGATAATGGTAGCGAGGTACAGATTTTGTCGGGACTAAAACCGGGCGAGGTGGTAGTGACTAAAGGAGCTATGCAGGTAAAACTTGCTTCTATGTCATCTACTATTCCTCATGGTCACAGTCACTAATCTGTATTTCTGTCTTACTCAATAAAACGAATTTACGATGCTAAATAAAATCATACACTTCTCGCTTCACAACCGTATCGTTGTGCTTGTCGGGGCTATCCTGCTTCTTTTTGCAGGAACATATACCGCATTCAAAATGGATGTGGATGTTTTTCCGGATTTAAATGCACCTACCGTGGTAGTTATGACCGAAGCCAATGGAATGGCTCCCGAGGAAGTGGAGCGATTGGTAACATTTCCGGTCGAAACTGCTCTTAACGGAGCAACGGATGTACGACGGGTTCGCTCGTCTTCCACAACCGGTTTTTCGGTTGTTTGGGTTGAATTCAACTGGGGAACAGACATCTATCGTGCACGACAAATTGTTTCGGAAAAGTTGGCCGTAATTGGAGAGGCACTGCCTTCTAATGTAGGAAAACCAACACTCGGCCCACAATCTTCTATCTTAGGCGAGTTAATGATTATCGGTCTTACCTCCGACTCTACTTCACTACAAGATCTACGTACCATTGCCGACTGGACCATTCGTCCGCGTTTGCTTTCTACCGGAGGTGTGGCACAAGTTACCGTATTGGGTGGCGACATCAAGGAGTTTCAAATATTGCTAGACCCTGCCCGCATGAAACATTACGGAGTTGCACTCGACGAAGTGATGCAGGTGGTTCAAGATATGAATAAGAATGCTTCGGGCGGAGTTCTTTACGAATACGGCAACGAATACATTGTACGCGGTATGGTTTCTACTGCCGACACTACGATGTTGGGTAAAAGTGTAATCAAAAGCGTGAACGATGTGCCTATCTTGCTTGAAAATATTGCGGATATTACCATTGGGGCAAAGGCTCCGAAACTGGGTATTGCTTCTGAACGCACCATCCCGGCCGTACTGATTACGATTACGAAGCAACCCAATACGAGTACAATTGAGCTGACTAAGAAGATTGATAAGTCTGTTGAAGAAATACAAAAGCAGCTTCCGAAGGATGTACATATCTCTACCGATATTTTCCGCCAAGCACGCTTTATCGAGAGTTCGATCAGTAACGTACAAAAGTCGCTTTACGAAGGGGCTATCTTTGTGGTAATTGTATTGTTCTTCTTCTTGATGAATGTGCGCACCACGCTGATCTCTTTAATTGCATTGCCTCTTTCATTATTGGTTTCGGTACTTACGCTCAAACTGTTGGGGCTTACCATCAACACGATGAGTTTGGGTGGTATGGCCATTGCAATCGGTTCTCTTGTGGATGATGCCATTGTGGATGTTGAAAACGTGTTTAAACGATTGCGGGAAAACAGACAAAAACCGGAAGAAGAGCGCAAGTCGGTCATTACGGTTGT
>CAMTPD010000419.1 GCA_947074265.1 uncultured Porphyromonadaceae bacterium | reverse complement strand
AGTTCTTTAGATTCAAAAGAATATCGATCAATCAATGTTTGTCCTCTTCTGATATCGACAGTAAATAGTTCTATTGTTTTCAACGGAGTTATCAACACCGCAGAATCAGACAATTCAATAAGCGCATGATCAGATTTAAATGAAAGCTCCTTGGCATCAACATCTGAGAGATGCAATTTAAAAACGTTTTGGATACCCGTAAAAAGAATTGTTTTCGGTTGCTCTAGTCGAACAAAAGGCTTGTCAATAACAATGTTCTCTTGAGCTAAAGAATCTGTTGTCTCCTTTTCTTTGGCAATACAATGCAATGGGGCTTTTTGATCTATAGCTGTTAATGTATCCGTTGATAAACAACCTGGATGAAGTGAGTCTTCAGTTAAAGCAATATTTGCCGACTCATCCATAAACAGCAACGCTATACATACGATATAAAGAATGTTGATCATCTTTTGACGTATGGCGAATGGACCTTGAATACTACTCATCGTATTTTCTATTAGTACATGTTTGCTGTTCAGACATCACCCTGTCTTGTATACGAAGAATATTCAAATAATTCTTGTTCATTTCTGCAAGTGCCAAAATCATCTTTTCAGAATTCGCTTCCGCATCCTTGTTTACAACAATCGCAGAATGCTCTTTTCGAATCAATTCTTCTACTAAAATAGAAAGCTGTTGTATGTTATGGTTGAGTTGAACAATATCAACATGAATGTCTTTTACAATTTGACTAGGTATCTCTTTTCGTATCGGTGTTGCGTCTTTTTTATCAATAGACTCAAACGCAGAGAAGAAAAAGACAATGATTTCACTAATCATCCCAATGAAAAGCATCTCCGTTGCATAGGGCAAATTTGTAAGTTTAAATAAAACGCCGGATAAAATAATGGCAGCCCCCCAGCTATACATTACAGAAAAGATCCGTTTCTTGTGTTTCAAGAAAGGACTATAAAAAGGTCTTACTTTCATAAATTAGATTTTAAAGGTTGATTGTTTTTATTGCTTTCGAGGATCTACAACAGTTTTCACACATCGGAATCCTACAAATGAATGCGCGGCATCCTGATGTGCATATCCTCTAAGGTCTGATCTTATTTGTTCGCTCGCATCTTTCCATGATCCGCCTCTTACAACCTTTTGCTTCAAATGATCCGGATCACTTTGTGCAGCTCGATAAGAAACAAACGGATTGATATCAGAAGCCATTCCATGCGCTGACTCAACATAAGCAGAAGCCGTCCATTCCGAAACGTTGCCCGCCATGTCAAACAAGCCATATGCATTCGGTTGATAACTCATTTTACGCGATGTGGTAAGAGATCCGTCCGAAGTATAATCGCCTACACCTGGTTTGAAGTTACCAACAAAGCACGACTGACAAAAAGCTGCATCTTCTTTGCGCCAAGGAAACCTAGCTTTATTGTTTCCTGCTCTTGCGGCATATTCCCATTCCCCCTCGGTAGGAAGGCGAAACGCTTCCGAAAGATCTATTCCCGTTTTTGCGTTACTTTTTCTAAACATCATGGTACGCCAATGACAGAAGGCTATAGCTTGATGCCAACTTACGCCAACAACAGGATATTCGTTGTAATCTGTATGTGTAAAGTAGTTGCGTACAAGCATTGAATTATTCGAATTCTTGAAATCATTGATCCAACAATATTCATCCGGAAATACCGGTATAATGTATGTATGCATAAAGTCGTTGCGAGAAGAGAGTTTTCTTTCAATGGTTTCTGTTACGATTGCACCATTGGCATCAATGTAAGCCGTATCTTTTGTAATCATCACCGTAGTTGTATCTTTCAACGAAAGCAATCGTCCATATTTTAAGGCAGAGTACGTGTCGAACCATTCGAAAGTATATAGCAATTGTTTTTCATCCAATCTTTTGTCGCCCGAGATAAGATCTATGCAAAAGATACTCTCAATCGCAGCAAGTTCTTCGTCACTTCCGTTTTTCCAAGGAATCTTTTGCGACCAGTCGAGATAAGGAGTAGTTGGGTCGCCATACTCATCTTGATCAATCTTGAAAAGCTCATTGTCGCCTAAGTTCGGATCGGCAAGTCGTTCTCTGATAATAGAGTCTCTTACCCAAACAACAAATTCTCGGTACATCTCATTCGTTACTTCGTGTCGATCCATCCAAAAGGAAGAAAAAGAGGCACCTTGTCGATAAAGCGGGGTACCAATGATGGAGTCTGCTGCCAGTAGTTGATTGAATTCGATAGACCCGCTTTTGATCAGTATCATTCCCGGAGGTTGCGGATCTGTGACCCGCTTGTTTTTTGAAAGAGATTGAGCTTGAATAAAGAAGGAGACACAGAAGAGTGTGCACATAAGAAGTGCATGATACATTGGTTTCATGGTAGTAATTAGATTAGGTATGTGGAAAAAGTAAAAAAGCGAAATCTGCATTGCATCAGACTCCGCTTTTCAACTATAATTTTTTCTTAGAAATCAATATTCTTCCTCATTAAAGAAGAAATCTTCTTTACTTGGATAATCAGGC
>CAMTPD010000418.1 GCA_947074265.1 uncultured Porphyromonadaceae bacterium | reverse complement strand
ATTCTCCGGAGTGACTGGAGTTCAGACGTGTGCTCTTCCGATCTGGATTTGATTGCTCTCCGGTTGCTATACTGTATGTTTTGTAACCGCCCGATAGATTTCGAACTGCTGTAAATCCATTTTGCTCCAAAATGCGATAGGCTAAATATCCGCGTAATCCGATGGCGCAATACACAATGGTTTCTTGTTTCGGATTCAATGCTTGTAGTGCGTTTCGCAGGTTATCTACCGGAATATTTATTGCACCTTCAATGTGTCCTAATTCAAACTCCTCTTTTGTGCGTACGTCAAGTAGAAGAACTCCTTGCTTTTTAGCTTCGCTTACTTGGTTCCATTGGATTACCTTGACTTTGCCACTCAGGATATTATCCGCGACGAATCCGGCCATATTTACAGGATCTTTTGCTGAAGAGAATGGAGGTGCATAAGCTTGCTCCAATTCCATAAGGTCGTAGATTGTTCCATTGTTTTTAATAACCGCTGCAATCATTTCGATGCGTTTGTCTACTCCGCTATATCCTACTATTTGCGCACCGTAAAGCTTACCGTCTTCTGGCGCGAAGATGATTTTAATTTGCATTTGTACTGCACCCGGATAGTATCCGGCATGTGATGCAGAGTGTGTGTGCGAAGATGTATATGGAATGTTTTCGCGAAGCAATACTTTGGCTGCTATGCCGGTTGCTGCCACTGTTAGATCAAATATTTTGGCAATTGATGTTCCGATGGTGCCATCGTATTTATACTTATTGCCCAAAACGATGTTGTTGGCAACGATGCGTCCTTGTTTATTGGCCGGACCGGCAAGTGGGATGATTGCTTTACGACCGGTGATCGGACTTTCTACCTCGATTGCGTCTCCAAGAGCATAGATGTCGTTGTCGGATGTTTGGAGGTGCTTGTTAACTTCAATACCCCCCGTAATTCCTATTTTTAATCCGGCTTCGCGTGCCAATTTTGTTTCCGGACGAACGCCAATACTCAAGATGGTAAGATCTGTATCTATTGTTTTCCCGCTTTTTAGGTGGATGCGTGTCGTTTTATGACTTAATGCTTCGAAGCGAGCTACTCCATCGCCAAGTATTAAACCAACACCTTTATCTTTTAAATGTCTATGTACATTTGCTGCCATTGAGAAGTCTAATGGAGCCATTACTTGGTTAGCCATCTCAATTACGCAGACTTCGATACCCAGAGCATGTAGGTTCTCGGCCATCTCTAGCCCGATGAAGCCTCCGCCTACAACAACAGCACGACGAGGTTTTTCATCAATTGTATATTGTTTGATTTTATCAGTATCGGGGACATTGCGCAATGTGAATATATTACTTTGCTGTATGCCTTCGATCGTTGGTCGAAGGGGTTCGGCTCCCGGAGAAAGTACTAGTTTGTCGTATGTTTCGTAATAGGTTTCTTTTGTTTTTAAGTTTTGGATAAGTACCCGTTTTTGTTCGGGTTCGATCGCTAAGACTTCTTGTTGTGGTCTGATATCAATTGCAAAGCGTTTTACAAATCCTTGTACTGTTTGTACAAACAATTTGTCACGGTCTTTGATAACATCGCCAATGTAATAGGGTAGGCCACAGTTGGCATATGATACGTATTCTCCACGTTCGAACAGAATGATATCTGCTTTTTCATCAAGTCTTCTCAATCGTGCAGCTACAGTTGCTCCGCCGGCTACACCTCCGATTACAAGGTATTTCATAGTTGTGTGTATAATTTGTTGTATAGATATATTTGTTAGTAGAAAGTATTTGCTTAAAAAGAAATCCCTTATTCAGGGATTAGTGTTTTTAAATCTTGAAGAAGCTTGTCAAAGTTGAGTTGAGCCGACATCATTTGATCTACTTTCTCTTTTCCATTATTGGTGAGAGAGAAAAGCATCTGTCGTTTGTCTTCTTTGCAAAGCGATCGATCTATATAACCTTTGTTTTCTACCGATGTGATCACTTTCGATACTCGAGAGTTTGATAGACCGATGTATTCGCAAAGAGTACCTGCCGTTTTGCAATCACCATCTTTTAGGCAGCATAATAGCATGGCTTCATTAATGGTGATGTTATGAGCATCTGCAAAATCCTTCTCAAACTGATATAGGGTTTTAAAGATGTCTTTTACATTGCATATACATTCCATAGTTTTGGCGCTTGTTTGATTATGCGACAAATATAGATAAAGTTTTGTTTGGATATAGTTTCTAGTGGAAAATATATAGTTAAAAAAACTTCCTGATTGCACGAGTCGTGCGATCAGGAAGTTTGTATATGTGTAATACCGTTGTTATTAGTCTCTGTTAGAGAAGTATTTCATGAACTGAGAACGTTCATACATTGAAGGGTTTTCAATGTGGGCAAAATTTAATTTACCTTTGAATTCATCAAGTTTATGATAGTGCATTGTGTGCATCCACTCTTCAATACAACGAAGTATTTGAGAAATTATTTCGCTGCCATGTGTATAAAGTGCACTACAAAGCTGTACGCCAGAAGCTCCGGCTAATAAGCATTTGATAACATCTTCCCAGT
>CAMTPD010000417.1 GCA_947074265.1 uncultured Porphyromonadaceae bacterium | reverse complement strand
GTAGCTATGTCTTTAAGACCTTCAGGACCTTGATACACACCATAAAAACCAGCCATTGTAGCAAGAAGTGCTTGTGCTGTACAAATGTTAGATGTAGCTTTTTCTCGTTTAATGTGTTGTTCGCGTGTTTGTAAAGCCATGCGATAAGCAGGTTTTCCATAAGCGTCTTTGGATATTCCGATAATGCGTCCCGGAATATTTCGCTTGTATTCATCGTGTGTTGCAAAGTATGCGGCAGACGGACCTCCAAAGAACATTGGAATACCAAAGCGTTGGGAAGTTCCGAAGACAACATCCGCACCCCATTCGCCAGGGGGGACAAGGATAGAAAGACTTAACAAATCGGCTGCTACAGCTACTTTTACACCTGCTGCATGTGCATTTGAAACAAAGGATCTGTAATCTTCAACGCTTCCTACTTCATTCGGATACTGAATTACAGCTGCGAAATATTTAGGGTCGGGCTTGAAGTTTTCATATCTTCCTGTTTCAATCGTGATTCCTTGAGGAATTGCTCTGGTATGAATTACAGCTCGGGTTGAAGCAAAAACATTTTCATCAATAAAAACAGTGTTGGCATTGTTTTTTACTTGTTCTCGGCTACGGGCATTGTGAAGCATCGTTACAGCTTCTGCACCGGCAGTTGCTTCATCTAATAATGAGCAATTGGTGAGTGGCATTCCGGTAAGCTCGGCTACCATCGTTTGAAAGTTGATTAATGCTTCTAGTCGGCCTTGTGATATTTCTGCTTGATAAGGAGTATAAGAAGTATACCAAACCGGATTTTCAAAAACATTGCGTAAAATAGGAGCAGGTGTGACTGTATCATACCATCCCATCCCGATGTAAGAAGTAAAGACATCATTTTTTGAAGCAAGTTCAAACATATGCTCAGCAAACTCCCTCTCTGTCATCGGGTCGGGTAGTGATAAAGACTCTTTCAATAATATATCTTTTGGAATAACTTGGCTGATAAGTTCGTTTACAGAACTAACACCAATAGATTTCAGCATTGCCGGAAGATCTTTCGCAGCAATGCCGAGGTGTCGATTAACAAAATTGGTTGTGTCCATGTGGTATTGTATTATTATTTATCGTAAAAAAGTGTTGGTCCTTTTTTCGTAACCGATGGTGGTTTCGGGTCCATGACCTGAATATACCACGGTATCGTCGGGCAACGCGAGCAATTTAGATTTAATTCCTGAAATAAGCAAATCATAATTGCCTCCCCATAAGTCGGTGCGTCCGATACTACCTTTAAATAGAATATCTCCGACAAAAACGACCTTAGCTTTTTCACAATAAAATGCTAAACCTCCAGGAGAGTGTCCCGGTATAAGAATAGCCTTTAGTTCGGTGTTGCCAAAGCGAATTATATCTCCATCATTGATAAAGTGAGTAACCTCTGATCCTTCTCTACGTAATTTGATACCAAAAGGTTGAGATTGCATAGCTAAACTAGGTAACTGAGTAACTTCGGCCTCATTCGTGATTGGAGATAAGTCGTATTGTTCTTTCAAAAAGGCATTCCCAAAAGCATGATCAAGATGTAGATGGGTATTTAAAACAAGCTTTAATGATAGGTTGTGATCTATCAAGTAGTTTTTAAATAACTCTTCTTCTTCCGGAAAATAACAGCCACAATCAATCACTGCAGCTTCTCCGGTTTCATCTGAAATAAGATATGTATTTACCGGAAAATGATTGAATTCGAATTTTTTTATTTGCATAGTGGAACGTATACAATCTTTTTAGTTTCAAAAAAAGGTTCATCGTAAAACTCAGTAAGACTTGCTGTTTCTGCCATGTTCTTGGATGGTAGAATTTCGTGTTGAAGCTCTCCTCCTTTTAGACAAATAAGTCCGTTTAGTAAAGCGTTGATTTGTTCTTTCTTGATATTCTTACGAACAATCTTAACAAGATCTTCTAATGGCATCACTGCACGACTAACAACAAAGTCAAACAATGCTTTTTCTTCTTGTGCGCGAGCATGTTTGAAAGAAATATTTTCAAGACCAATTGCTTGAGAAACTTCTGACGCAACTTTAATCTTTTTGCCGATACTGTCTACCAAATGAAATTGAACATTCGGAAACATTATAGCTAAAGGTACACCAGGGAACCCTCCGCCTGTGCCAACATCCATAATTTGTGAACCATCTTTGAAACTAATGAATTTAGCGATACTCAAAGAGTGTAGAACGTGGTGTAAGTAAAGATTTTCGATGTCTTTACGTGAAATTACATTGATTTTAGAGTTCCAGTCTAAATACAGATCATAAAGTGCTGCAAATTGCTCTTTTTGTTTATCTGTAAGATTGTTGAAGTATTTAAGTATATATTCCATATTTAATTAAATGCAAGATGAGAAATTGGACTTTCGCGACGTAGTAGCGGTGCTAGTTCTGGATCAGCCAAAATTAGCCCCTTGCCAAGTGCATGTTAGGAACAAAAATCTGTCGATTTCGATCTTGACTGCTTCTTTTTGTGCATCTGTAATATTTATTGCGGTTGTTCTTCTGTTCCTGAA
>CAMTPD010000416.1 GCA_947074265.1 uncultured Porphyromonadaceae bacterium | reverse complement strand
CCGGCTTTCTTGCCCGAGTTAGTCACTGTTACAAAAACATCTACCGACACGTTGTCCGGAGTTTCATTTACAACTACACGTGGAGTTCCGTATGTAAAGTTGGTATAACTAAGTCCGTAGCCAAATGGATAAAGCGGTTGTGCAGTAGACTCGATGTAATCGTGACGACTTTTTTCTTTCGAACTGTAATAAACCGGGAGCTGACCTACTGTTTTCGGAATCGAAATCGGCAATCGGCCGGCAGGGTTGTAGTCGCCAAACAAAACATCGGCAATGGCATTTCCACCTTCACTTCCCGGATACCAGGCATTGAGAATTGCAGGAACCGTTTCGGCAGCTTTACTAACGTCGAGCGGACGTCCTTGAATCATCACCACAACAACCGGTTTGCCCGTAGCACGTACAGCTTCGAGCAGTTCGTTTTGTTTGCCCATTAGCGTAAGCGATACACGGTCGAAGCCTTCGCCCGATTCCATATCGGCAAGTCGTTTGCTGTTTGCGTTGGCAATAGCAGCGCCTGTTTCTTTGAATTCTACCTCAAAGTCGCGAGCACTTGATCCGCCCAACACAACAACGGCAACGTCCGATTGCTTGGCAGCTTCTACGGCAGCAGCAATTTCCGTATGCGACGTATCGCGGATGGCGCAACCTTTTACGTAGTTTACCTTTGTCTTCGGGAGTTTATTCTTGATTCCCTCAAGCACCGTTACGATTGCCTCGTCGGGTTGAGGAGAAGTATAGTCGCCCAATTGGTTGTACATCATGTCTGCATTCGGACCAATAACGGCAATCGATTTCAAATCTTTAGAAAGAGGAAGTAAGTCGTTCTCATTCTTCAAAAGTATGATCGACTGTTGAGCCACCTCACGCGCCAAGTCTTTGTTGGCTTGTGTATTTACGTTTGCTTTTGCAAGCTTAGGATCTACATACGGGTTGTCGAATAGGCCCAAGTCAAACTTCAAACGAAGTACGCGAACCAAAGCACTGTCTACAGTAGCCATCGAAACCTTTCCTTGCTTTACGGCTTCTACTAGCGGAGCAGCAAAACAGTTTGCGCCAAGGTCAGAATCTACACCGGCATTGATTGCCTCGATTGCAGCTTCTTCTTTGTTTGACGCTACACGTTGTGAAACCAATCCGTCTATCGCATAAAGGTCGGAAACGACAAAACCATCAAATCCCCACTCATTCTTCAAAACCTCTGTAAGCAAGTATTCATTTGCGCTACACGGTATACCGTCGATTTCATTGTAAGCTGTCATCAACGACTTTGCACCAGCCTTTACTGCCATTTCGAACGGAAGTGTAAGTTCCGAAAGCAATTCGCGCTTTCCGGCATGCGCCATACCAGCATTGTGTCCGCCTTCGGGTACGCCATAAGCGGTGAAGTGCTTCAATGTTGCGGCAATGTTTTTGCCCGAGTTTAGGTTATCGCCTTGGAATCCTTCCACGAGTGCAACACCCATTTTTCCATTCAAAACAGGATCTTCACCGTAGGTTTCTTCTACGCGCGACCAGCGAAGTTCGCGTGCCACGTCTACTACCGGGCCGTAGCCGATGTGTGATCCCTGCAAACGCGCTTCTTCGGCAATGCAAGCAGCCATGCGTTGAATAAGTTCGGTATTCCATGTACTTGCCTGACCGATCGACGTAGGAAATACAGTGGTTCCAATGGCCATGTGTCCGTGCGGACACTCTTCGGCTAGCATAACAGGAATACCCAAGCGGGTGCTGTCTTGTGCAAATTGCTGAAGTGCATTCGTTGTTTTGGCAGCTAGTTCGGGGTTGAGACCTGTTTTCAACGTCTTTTGTGTCCACGGATCGGCACGCAATGTAGCCCAAAACGAACCAATGTGTCTGTCTTTTAATTCCGATTTGTATTTATCACTAGGAACGCATTCTTTGTCATTGATCTTTGTGTACATAAACCAGCCCAGTGGGTGAGCCAATTGTCCTACCTTTTCTTCCAGTGTCATCTGGTTCATTAGGTCTTGTACGCGATCTTCTCTTGGAGACAAACTGTTTTCGTAAACATCAAGTTTGCCATTCTTATTCAGGTCTCTGAATTTTACCTTCGATTTCGAAACGGACTTCTTTTGCGGAGAAGCCGTTGTCGTATTTGCTACTGCGGATGTAGATAAACCTACAAGCGAGGCTAGCATGATAAGGGCTTGTTTTTTAGGAATCATTGTGTTGATTAAGCGTTTTCTTATTGTTGGTATTACACCTGCGAATATACGAATATCTTTTATAAATGCAACAGGTTTTTAAGGTGAGGGGTATGTTAATATAGTTGGTTTTGATTGTAATTGTTGCGGTATCTGAATTTATTGTTTACGAAGCGTCTTTTCATTCTCCATGAAGAAATAATCGTCAGGTGCCGACCTGACAATTTATTCTTCACTATGTTTGAATCGTCAGGTCGGCACCTGACGATTCGTTCTTCGCATACTTTATTTACAAAGTATGCGAAGAATATTTTCACAGGCAATGGACAAAAGAAAACGCGGATACAAATCTATTGATTCGTATCC
>CAMTPD010000415.1 GCA_947074265.1 uncultured Porphyromonadaceae bacterium | reverse complement strand
ACCAACTTGTCCCGCAAAGCTATATCCCGATTGTATCGACGCAGGTTCTAAACTACCCGAACGCCAGTCGCGTACACAGACATAATTCATTGCTCTATCAGTAGAGATCTCAAGTTTGGTTACAACCACATCGCCATTGTTAAGCTTACCGGCTTTTACCAATGGGATAAGTTCGGTCTTATTATTTACGAATCTCTTAACAAACAAATGCTTTTGAATGGATAGTTCAGACTTGTTTTTCTCGATTTCCGAAACAGGAACATTATATTGGTAAAACAAATTAATCCAAGCAATGTTTCCTCCCGTATTTCTTACTGTTAGATGATTGACGGGAGAATTACTTGAATTCTGTTGTATCCTATTACGTACAACACCAGTTTGATTACTACCTTCTGAGAAGGTATATTTATGATCACCCCACACAACTTCGACACTACTATTTTTATCCGAGAACGATTCACTTGTAAGAATACCATATACAGCAGATAAAGTTGCAGGTGTTGTAGGCCATTGCTGTACTTCTTTTTGGCAAATCAGCCAAGTTATCAACAGATCTTTCTTTGAAGTGAACACATCCGGAAGTATTGTTTGAATTGCATGCATTGCCAATACATGTACAGATATAGGAGATAAGAAAGCAGCAGCTCCCGTATACATCGGATTACTCCAATACATTCCTTGCAAATTATTTATTGTTGCGATGGTCAGTAGATTTTGAGCAATTGTTTGCGCAAGCTCTTTCTTGCCGTTTGCATGCATCAATAATGCAATCATAGCTTTATTGGCAACAGCCTGAGTAGACCAATTATCTTCCGCTTTAGATGTAAAGAAGCGAATAGCTTCTCGGGCATCGCCATTTTCCGGTATGTCGCGATACATACTTCTCACGTACAAGAAGAAAAGTATATCATTACCAATAGCATAAGTAGCCTTATCCTTTAATCCATGATACAGATCTTTTACTTTCTTGTCTAAGTAGTTTAATGCTTTTATTTGCAACATCTTCTCGGGCTCTCCGTATTCTACAGCATTCATGTCAATCAAACTAGCCATTCCATACAGTACAGATAGTGTAACGGACATATCTCCCGGCATATTTTTAAACCAAGATATACTACCATCTTCATTTTGTAAAGCAATCAATTTCTGCATTGCCGTATTACAATTTGCAGTAAGCATATTTCGATTCAAAAGATTCTTTAATGCCAATCGCTGCTGTAGTTCTCGATTTGATTCATTTAACCAAGGTGTAGTCTGAATATCTATATCAGAAAGTAAAGCCCCTTTCGCTAAATTCGACTGCATTTTCATTTCTGATGTTGTAGTACTTAATTGGGCTAATCGAGTCTTTACTCCCGGCACAAAGTCGATTAATTGCATCGCAGTTTTACCGGCAAAAAACGATCCAAGTAAAGAAATCGCATTGTCATTGTCGCGAGATTGCAGATAAGGCAATACTTCCACAGCCATCCAAGCCGGATTGTTGATAACCTCAATCGTTGCAATGCCGTTTGGCATATTATTCGATGTTGTTAACAAGTCACACCATTGAAACTTCATAGATTCACCAGCGTTCAATGAGGCTTGTTTACTACGAGTAACCATGTAATCATCAGGAATCACCGGTATCATAATTTGCTCACCATCGGCATACAATTTCGAATCTGCAATAACCTTGAATTGTAGGAAGTTAATACCTTTGGGTATTCGGATTTGCCAAGTAGCAACTTGAGAAGTATTTCCTTTCAAAGCAAACTTCTGTCCCATTACATCTATGGTTTTTATTACATTACCCGACTCGTCTGTCACTTGTAAAGTTGCAGCACCTGATAAGTTATCAACAGTGTTGTTAATAACTGTAGCTGAAAGATCCACTAAGTCTCCTGCACGTACAAAACGAGGCCAATTAGGTTGAACCATCAATTGTTTTGATGAAATCAGGTAATCCGTTTTAGTACCTACATTCATAGATGCTGTATTTGCAAGCAACATAACTTTCCAGCGCGTATTTACTTCCGGAACCTTGAATGAAAAAGAAACCTCTCCTTTCTTGTCCGTTTTTAGATCAGGATAAAAGAACGCTGTTTCGAGCATATTTGTTCGTATGTTGTTTTGCGGCACAAGGCTTAGAGCCGGAGCCGGAGAAGCATCGGTTGCAATAAAGGCTTCTTCCTCCACCATGCTGTTTGAAGATTTGGCAAATCCGGCAGTCAACATTGGCATTGGACGATATCTTTTCAAACCAATCATATTAGCTGTAAAATAATTCTTCCAGTCGAATAACCATTTGGCAGCAATGTAATCACGGTATTCAGGCAATGACGCATAAGTTTGCAAATAACGGTTGTCAAACATTACCCCCGTATTCAATGCAGACGGCATTATTCTTATTGATTGCAAAGGAGTAATAGACCAATTATTTGTTGCAAACACATCGAGAGCCGCATCATACATGCCGGCCAGAAGAGCTGCTTCAGTCATTGTAGAATCCGGGTTTTGTACGCGAATAGTATACGTAAGTTCAGCTCCCGGTAC
>CAMTPD010000414.1 GCA_947074265.1 uncultured Porphyromonadaceae bacterium | reverse complement strand
ACCTCGGGTGAAGAAAGCAGAATCAATCTGGGAGACGAAGAACTCAACCGCGTATTGGGAGGAGGGCTTGTCAAAGGCTCGCTGGTATTGATTGGCGGAGAGCCCGGAATCGGAAAATCAACACTGATTCTTCAAACGGCACTTCAGATGAAAGGACTCAACACCCTTTACGTTTCGGGTGAAGAAAGCTACAAACAATTAAAATTAAGAGCCGAGCGTTTGAGCGAAGAAACCAGCGATTGCTATATTCTTTGCGAAACAAATCTTGAACAGATATTTGCCCACACCAAACAACTCAACCCCGACTTATTAATTATAGACTCGATTCAAACCATTTTCACCGAAACGGTAGAATCTTCTCCGGGTAGTGTGGCACAAGTACGTGAAAGCTCAGCTTTGATTCTTAAGTACGCAAAAGAAACAAACACACCGGTTCTACTAATCGGACACATCAATAAAGAAGGCAGCATTGCCGGACCAAAGGTATTGGAACACATTGTCGATACCGTACTTCAGTTTGAAGGCGATCAGCACTACATGTACCGCATCTTGCGCAGTATAAAGAATCGTTTCGGTAGCACAGCCGAACTCGGCATCTACGAAATGCAACGCAACGGACTTCGTCAGGTGAGCAATCCTTCGGAATTACTACTTACCCAAAATCACGAAGGACTAAGTGGCGTTGCCATTGCCGCAGCCATTGAAGGAGTACGTTCGTTTCTCATCGAGACTCAAGCACTCGTTAGTACGGCCGTGTACGGAACACCGCAACGTTCGGCAACCGGATTCGACAGTCGACGCATGAACATGCTCCTTGCCGTACTCGAAAAACGTGCAGGATTCAAACTCGTTCAAAAAGACGTCTTTCTCAATATTGCCGGAGGACTCAAAGTTAATGATCCCGCGATAGACCTTGCCGTAATCAGCGCCGTACTTTCTTCTAGCTTGGATATTGCCATTGACCGACAAGTATGTATGGCCGGAGAGGTAGGACTATCGGGAGAGATTCGTCCGGTAAACCGCATCGAGCAACGCATCTTGGAAGCCGAGAAGTTAGGCTTTAAGAAGATCATAATCCCACATAACAACTTAAAAGGATTCGACACCTCAAAAATGAATATACAAATCGTAACCGTCAGAAAAGTAGAAGAAGCTTTTCGCTTTTTGTTTAGCTAATTTTGGGAAAGAAGCATCCTTGAAAATCGTATCTTTGCATACAGAACATATACAAGATGACAAAAGAGTTTCAATTACGCGTATTACCGCATATAGCCGCTCAAGAACAGCAATTGAAAGAATACATTGCAAAAGAGCACGACATACTTCCTAAAAACATCAAAGCCGTACGTATACTAAAGCGCTCTATCGACGCACGTCAACGTACGATCTTTATCAATCTCAAAGTTCGTGTATACATCAACGAACTACCTACCGATGCAGAATATACATCGATCGATTATAAAGACGTATCGAATGCTCCTGCCGTAATCGTAGTAGGTGCGGGACCGGGCGGATTGTTCGCCGCGCTTCGCTTAATCGAAGCAGGCATACGTCCTATCTTGATCGAACGAGGAAAGAACGTACACGACCGTCGTAAAGACATCGCTCGCATTAGTCGCGAGCACCTGGTAGATCCCGAGTCGAACTACAGTTTCGGTGAAGGTGGTGCCGGAGCATTCTCTGACGGAAAACTATACACCCGCAGCAAGAAACGCGGATCTGTAGACCGCATCTTAAACATCCTGTGCCAACACGGAGCTTCCACTTCAATCTTGATGGACGCGCATCCGCACGTAGGAACAGACAAGTTACCGGGTATTATCGAAAACATGCGCAACACCATTATCCGTTGCGGTGGAGAAGTACACTTCGAAACACGTATGGACAAGTTGATCTTCGAAAAGGATCAGGTTGTTGGTATCGAAACACAAAACGGAACCACGTTTAGCGGTCCGGTAATCCTCGCAACCGGTCACTCGGCACGCGACGTATATTATTATTTAAAAGAAGCAGGAGTAGAGATCGAAGCCAAAGGAATTGCCGTTGGTGTACGTCTCGAACATCCGCAAGAACTGATTGATCAGATCCAATACCACTCGAAAGATGGTCGCGGCAAATACCTTCCGGCTGCCGAATACAGCTTTGTAACACAAGCCGACGGACGTGGTGTGTACTCGTTCTGCATGTGTCCGGGTGGTGTAGTCGTACCGGCATCTACCGCTCCGCGCCAAGTAGTTGTAAACGGAATGTCGGCATCGCGCCGCGGATCGAAGTGGGCAAACTCCGGAATGGTTGTAGAGGTTCGTCCCGAAGACCTTACCGACTACGCCGAGCACGAAGAGCTTTGCGTATTGAAGTTCCAAGAACATCTCGAAGAACTTTGCTGGCTCAATGGCGGCATGAAGCAAACTGCTCCTGCGCAACGCATGGTAGACTTCGTAAACAAGAAGAACTCATTTGATCTTCCCGAGTCGTCGTATGCACCGGGCCTATTAGCCTCTCCGCTACACTTCTGGATGCCTGATTTTGTAACAT
>CAMTPD010000413.1 GCA_947074265.1 uncultured Porphyromonadaceae bacterium | reverse complement strand
AATGCGGCAATACCGAATACTCCGGGAAGTACACCCATAACGCCACCGCCTACTCCTGATTTAGCAGGAATACCTGATTCAAAAACCCAATCTCCAGAGTGTTCGTAAAACCCTACTGTTGCTATCATAGAGGTTATCTTAGGTGCAATAGATGCTTCAAAAACTTGAACTCCCGTTACTGGATTCTTTCCTCCATTTGCAATCGTTGCTCCACTAATTGCTAGTTGACGTGCTGTAATTCCTAAAGAGCATTGACGAGTATATAAGTCAAGTGCCAAATCTGGATTATCATAAATACGGTCAAAGTTCTTCAACAACCATGAGATTGCTTTATTGTTGAAGTTTGTTGCCGATTCTGATTTATAAAGCTCGTCAAGAAGAATCGGATCACTACCACTCAAATCGCGAACGTTTTCTACAATTGCTGTCCATTTCTTATCTGAATCTCCAACAGGCTTAACCATACTACATGCACTGATTGCTCCTGCATTAACTAATGGCGTGGAAGGATGATCGTTTTCTAGAAGGATTGCAAAAATAGAGTTGAAAGGTAGTCCGGTAGCATCGGCACCTATCTTATTCAAGATCTCTGCGGCTCCATATTGCTTCATTGCCAGAATCGCGGTATGAACTTTAGAAACCGACTCGATACCAAATACGTATCCTGTATCTCCAACCTCTAGGACAGTACCACAAGGTAAGCAGATTGAGATACCAAACAGATCGGATGGAACACTCGCTAAGAAAGGAATGTAATTTGCATTCGCCCCATCTTTGTTGTCTTTATACAATTCGTGTGTTTGAAGCATTAAAGCCTTTAGATCAGAGATCTTGATTTGTTTCATAAAAGTATTTTTTTGATTTTCTTAGAAATTAAACTGTACCATAGTTTGAATACGATTAGCATGGTTTGATTCTCTATCATGATTTACACGACGTCCCCATAAGTATTCAACACCCATTTGTACATTTGGAACTAAATTCCAAAACATATTAGCTACTAAATATTGAGCATATTTATATCCCGATGGATCTACAATTCCGTCAGGCATATATGCACGATCTTGGCTATATGTACAAGACATAAATGTAGTTGGAGAGAAATTATATTGTAAGCCTCCATAAGCTCCCCAAGATTTAACTCGAGACATGTGACCATTATTATTTGCACAATAAACCATATCCATACCTAATCCTGTCATATCTTGAATATAATTGGTAATTCCTTCTCCATATACACCTTGATAGAAAGCTTTTAGATTAGGGAGTATATTGGCTGCTCCACTTAATTTAACACCCCAACCAAATTCATTTCTATTTTTATGAGCTAATTCATCTCGATAAGTTAAGGTACGGAATAAACCGGATGCTCTTAACCAGCTAGCTCCATTATTCCATGCATATTGCAAATAAACAGGAATATCCGGAATGCGTTGATATACATCTTGAGTATATGGCGCGCGGTATGTTGCACTTAGCATTGGCATTTCTGCAGCTACTGCAGCAGACCATTTTTTATTGATGTTGTAAGTATATTGCAGAACTGTGTTATACACAAAAGTTAAACCAGACGGACCTTCATAGTCAATTGTTGGTGGAACTGCTGCTGCATCAGTAAATAAACTGGTTGAATACCCCAATAAGAATCCTCTATAAGTTACATAAGCTCCTAATAATGTAAATGCATAATTGTCGCCCGTAAAGTTTGCATTGATATATGCTCCGAATTCATTTTCAGTATTTGGTAACCCAACGAAATTGAAGAATATATTACTTGTAGCTGCACTTGCCTGAAACTTAGCTCCATTTCCCGGAATCTTAGGTACAGGAATCGCATTTGTTGTAAAATTTGTTGGACTATTAATTACACCATCAAAATCGAAAGAGGCTGTTCCCTTTACATAGCCCCCAATACCTAAATAATATTTATTCTGTTTCCCAACAATTGCAAAACGTGGTAATCCTGGTGCTGTAAAGTGCTTTGGTGTATTTTTACTGAATACATTTACAATTGTAGAATCATGGCTACCGGTGTTATAAATGACCATGATATCTTCTCCTTTTTGTGGTTTTTTCAGATCAATTACTTCGCTTGATTGAGCAAACGATGTTGTAGGAAAAAGGAGGAATAGTCCTACTACCCCTCTCCAGAATAGATTAGTTTTGTCCATAATAGATTTATTAATTAAACATAGAAATTATTTCTTTCTCTATCAAAAAAACAAATCTAATATACAATAGTTGATATACGAGTGTTAATGTTAGCTCTCTCTGTTGAAACATTAACACTCGTAATTGGACCAATAGGCTGTATTTAAATCAAAGAATCATCGTCTTGCACCATCAACTCATAGGTTAAGACTGTTTGCTTTTCGAGCGGATTTTCACGATGATTACAGTCTATTAAACCACATCCGCTACAATCTTTTGCAGGAAGACATGGATCTGTATGGATTGACAATCGCATTTTATCTTGAAATTTAGATCGCATTACTGTTGCTAGGGCAACACTACTATCATGTCCTTCTTTTATATTAAAATACCAT
>CAMTPD010000412.1 GCA_947074265.1 uncultured Porphyromonadaceae bacterium | reverse complement strand
GTAGCAGTACGTGTTTTGTACGACGACGTAGGCTGCTGGAGTGTTCCGAGTAAATTCTTTAAAGAAATGATGGAGCAAGGTGTAGAGGTACATACATTCTTGCGTGTAGCATTTCCGCTACTTACCAGCAAGGTGAATTATAGAAACCATAGAAAGATTGTTGTAATAGACGGTAAATGTGGTTTTGTAGGGGGAATGAATATTGCCGATCGGTACGTCAAAGGCAGTGATCTGGGCGAATGGAGAGATACACATCTACTAGTAGAAGGACAAGGGGTATATGGACTACAATCGGCATTTTTGGTCGATTGGTATGTGGCTAGTAAGAAATTAATCTATTCACCGGTCTATTTCCCGGCATGCAAGATTTATGGAACAGATAAGCTGCAAATAGTGACCGGCGGACCGGTTGGCCCATGGCGTACGTTGCTACAAGCTGCCATCTGGACCATTGCCAACGCGAAGAAGTATGTTTATATCCAGACGCCTTATTTCCTTCCTACCGAATCCATTAATACGGCACTTCAAACGGCAGCCTTGTCGGGTATCGATGTTCGAATCATGATCCCCAAATATTCGGATAGTAAACTTGTAAATTTTGCGTCTCGATCGTATATCGACGAAATGCTAAAGGCAGGTGTGAAGGTTTATTTCTACACAAAGGGATTTCTGCACTCGAAGACCATGATTGTTGATGATTATCTATCGGTAATAGGGTCGGCTAATCTCGACTTTCGCAGCTTTGAGCACAACTTCGAAATCAATGCATACATCTACGACACGGAGTTGTCGGTAAGAATGCGCAACATTTATCATTTTGATGAAAACAAATGCGAGCGCGTGATCCCAGTAATGTGGTTCAGGCGCCCGCTTCGTAAAAAGATTGCTGAGTCTGTTATGCGTCTGTTTTCTCCACTTCTTTAAAAAAGATCGAGAAATTTACAGATCCGTAAACGCGATGCTCGCAAAAATAAGGAAGTTTAGAGAAGTCATTGTCCTTCGAATGCTCCATAATGAAAAGCCCTCCGTCGTTCAGCATGTCTTTCTCTAATATAATTCTTGGTACCGACTCCAACTCTTTAAGAGCGTATGGAGGATCGGCAAAAATGAAATCGAATTTTGCATTCGTCGAATTCAAATACTTAAAGACGTCTCCTCTAATCAGGTTCATCTTGTCTGTCTTTAATTCTTTTGCAACTTTAGCGATAAATGCTGCGTGATGAGCATCTTTCTCTACTGAAGTGATGCGTTCGCATCCTCGCGATATCACCTCGAATGTAATGTTTCCGGTACCGGCAAACAAATCTAAAGCTGTTGCATCTTCCAGATCGATGTAGTTATCAATCACGTTGAAGATATTTTCTTTTGCAAAGTCTGTCGTAGGACGTGCCCTGAATGATTTTGGCACATCAAATCGTCTTCGCTTATATATACCACCGACTATTCGCATAATGACAATGTTTGGATATCGAAGGGAAGATTCGGAAAACCTTTGGCCGCAAAGAAATGCTCCGATGGTGTTTGAATATCCCTGATGTTTTTGAAATAAACTTTTAAAACCTCTTTTAGTCTTATTCGTATTGCATTTGGAGCATGTATCAACAACTCATCGCTGATTTGATCCATTGTTTGCTGCTTCCATACATTGGTGATAAAGTATAGAATGTCTTGCAATTGATCAAACTGAAACGAGTTTGCAAACAGAAGCTCTCTCTTGTGTATGCATACAATATCAAGCATCTTTCCGTCTATGAATACCGAAAGTTGTTTTCGGTCAGAATCGACAGAAGATTTTTCAGTAGATCGTATCTCCGGTGCAATATGATGAATGTATTGAGGTGCCAAGAATGAACGACTACAAAACTCATACAATCCAGCAGAAAGCGAAAAAACAATCTCTAGATGTAGTTCTTTCAATGAGTTGCGTAGTACCACACTTTCATCATCATCAAAACAAAAGGAATAGTATATTGTTTCAGCTCCTTCTCGCATTGCTTCGTACGGAACTAATGTGTATTGCTTTGAGCAGCTTATGATTCTGACTTTCTTGTATTGAGCCGAAAGAAACTCATTTGCAAAGAAGAATTCTTTGAAGTTTTCCTCGTAAGAAAGTGTTTTATTAAGCAACGTACGATGAAAGAAGAACTTCTCAGGAGCAGTTGAGTCCTGTATAGAAAAAGAAAATCCATCCGGTTCGAGCCGGATGGATAATATATATTCCTCAGATTGTTCTAAATTAAACTGATCGGGTATATGTATGTTCATGAAAATTACTCCCAGTTACCTGCGTAGTTATTTGCTTCTTTAACAGAACCAACCTTCAAACCAGGGAATTTGTCTTGTTTCACTCTCAAGTCGATCAAGTTTGCAACTTCTTGTTTGTTTAGGTCGCCTAGATATACCGGATATTCAACGCTTGCTTCAAACAATTGCAATGTGTAACCTGATGCATTTGTAATAGACGCTGTATCCATTTGGAATATTGACGATGTACCCGGAACAAAACGTAAAGAATCTACATTTCTACCACCAAACAAAGTATCTTTT
>CAMTPD010000411.1 GCA_947074265.1 uncultured Porphyromonadaceae bacterium | reverse complement strand
GCGCGGACCACAAGAAGAACACAAGGAGGTACACTCTTTGCCTACACGACGCTCTTCCGAGCTCGAAGGGTATAAGGCAATAGACTGGTCGTTTGGTAAATTAGGAGATGGTTTGATTGGCAAAGAATATGCTTGCTCGTGCTTCCATCCCAACATCGGAATTACAGTAAGTTTGCAAGAGGCCGGTTGTGACTTCAACCACTTTTCTCCATTTATCATTTGTGCTAATTCTCCAACGGTAAGGCCGTGCAGTACAGGTATCGGATGCATTCCTACAAAAGATTTGTAGGCAGGTTCTAAGATGGGCCCGTCAATGTAGTCACAAGGATTAGGTCTGTCCAATACGATGAAGTCTTTGTTATTTTCGGCACAAGCTTCCATGACATAATGCATACTGCTGATATATGTATAAAAGCGAGCACCAACATCTTGTATGTCAAAAACAACTGCATCTATATTTTGCATGGTTGCAGCGTTAGGCTTTTTGTTTTTGCCATAAATGGAAACAATATCTATGCCGGTTTTACTGTCTTTTCCGTTTTTTACATGTTCACCAGCGTCGGCATTTCCTCTGAATCCGTGTTCGGGTGCAAATACACAAACCACATCAACACCTTTAGCGAGTAGGGCATCAAGTAAATGAGTTTGATTTTTACCTACTGTCGATGTTTGATTTACGAGTAAAGCAACACGTTTGTTTTGTAATAGGGGGAGCAACATTTCAAAACGTTCGGCTCCTACTGTGACAGAAGGATTGGTTTCTTTTGCTATAATATGTGTTGCAGATATACAAATGCAACAAAGAATAAGGACGAGTGATCGAATTTTAATAGTCATAGGCAGATTATTGAAATGTTTCACTAGCAAATGTATGTAATTTGCGATCAAAAGTTCATCTCATTAGAGGTTTTTCATTTCAAATCAAATTAGTAATTCAATTTTCTTATTGGTAAAGTTTAAACAGTGTGAAAGGTCGGATTGCTTCTTTTATATCCTTTTGAAAAGGTGTAAAAGGGGTAATCCTTCTTTTTTAAGAGCTTAATGCTGAAAGCTATGTTGTGAAATAGTGTGCTTCTTTGATAAACAATTGTATTTTTGTTGAAAACAATTTCTAGAACGAATGAATCCTATTGAAATTATTGAGAAGTATTATCCTAAAGATCGTGATGTTTTTGAAATCTTGACTGAGCATAGCCGAGATGTAGCCAATAAGGCTTTGCAGATTGCATCTATGCATCCGGAAATGAATCTCGATCTTCAGTTTATAGAAGAAGCAGCTATGCTTCACGATATTGGTATCATTTATACAAATGCTCCGGATTTAGATTGTCATGGTGTGCATTCATATATTTGTCATGGATATTTAGGTCATGACCTTTTGAAGAGTGAAGGTTTTCCAAAGCATGCACTCGTTTGTGAACGTCATACCGGTACCGGATTATCACTTCAACATATCCTTAACTCACAGCTTCCGATCCCTCATCGGGATATGATGCCTGTTTCGCTCGAAGAGCAATTGATCTGTTTTGCCGATAAGTTTTACTCTAAAACAAAGCTTGGGCAAGAGAAGACTCCAGAGCAAATAGAGAAGAGTTTGTTGCGTCATGGAGAAGAAACCGTAGCTCGCTTCGTAGCTTGGCGTAAACTCTTTTTAGGGGAATAAGTCCCTGATTATTGGTTAAAATATATACCTTTGCGTATATTAAAAATGGCAAAGAATTCACGGATGATAACAAAACATAACTTGCCGGCGGTTATTGTAATTGCAATGATTGGCTTGTCGTGGGCTTTCGGGGTGAAGGCGCAGGGAGAATTATTGCCAGCATCGAACCGTCCGAATCCTTTGTATGCAGCCGTTCCGGATACAATAAAAAACCGTTTGGATACCCTTAACGTTGGAAAAGATACACTCATCGCTCCGGCCGCAGATTCTTTGTCGCAAGATACGATAAAGCAATCGGGTAACGCACTAGATGCAGTTGTAGACTATCAAGCAACAGACTCCATTGTGATGACAAATGGAAACTGGGCATATCTATTTGGTGAAGGAAAAGTGAAATACGAACAAATTGAGCTCGAATCGGAAGAGATCAATATGAATCTCGATAGTAGTTTGGTTTTTGCTAAATACGGACTTGATTCGATTGGTGCTGAATTTGGTTTTCCTCTTTTTAAAGATGCAGGCGAACAATACGAAGCCAAAACAATGAAATATAACTTTAAGACAAAGAAAGGTTATATTACAGAGTTGATTACCCAACAGGGTGAAGGTTTTGTAGTTGCGGGCGAGTCGAAAAAGATGGAGAACAATGACATCTTTATGAAAGGAGGAAAATATACAACGTGTGATAATCACGATCATCCTCACTTTTATTTTCAATTGACCAAAGCAAAAGTAAGACCACAAAAGAATGTGGTAACCGGACCTGCTTATCTTGTAATGGAAGACGTACCACTGCCCATTGCGGTACCTTTTGGTTTCTTCCCTTTTTCTCAGTCGTATTCTTCAGGTATCATTATGCCTACTTTTGGTGATGAAAATGCACG
>CAMTPD010000410.1 GCA_947074265.1 uncultured Porphyromonadaceae bacterium | reverse complement strand
CCGATCTAGCTTAATTGTCGTATCAATGATGATTAATATAAGCTTTGATCGAGGTTGCGCAATGCAAAGACTTCAATTAATGGATGCAATAAATACCCTGTAAGAAGATAATCCAACAAAATAGGAAAACTGCAACTCGTTTCATTTCGTGGTAAACTCTATTTTTGCAACATCAACGAGTAAATAAAAACACTAATTATATGGTAAAACAAGTATTTCTAGCAGCAAGTATTGTAATGGCATGTGCTTGCGGCAAACAAAAGGAAGCAAATCCGAATAAAGTACTAGCACAAACAATATTGTCTGATACGTTATTGAATAAAGTAGACTCAATGGCGCATGAAGTTGTTAAAGGAGGATTCAACGCCGGCGACGGGTATGGTGAAGTTTGGATACGAGATTATAATACATTCATCGAGCTGGCTATGGAAGTAATGCCCGACTCTTTGATTCAGCAAAACTTGCTTACATTTTTCCACTTTCAAGGAAAAACGGGAGACATCGTTGATGGTTTTGTAGATCGTAAAGTGCTTACAAATAATTCGATCGGATATTATTATCGAGTTTCAGAATCGGAACCTCGATTTGCAGCACACAAGAATACGGTAGAGACCGACCACGAAGCTTCGTTGGTGCAAGCTGTATATAAATACGTAACGAAAAGTGGAAATACAGACTTCTTGAATACCGAAGTGGCAGGCAAGACTGTGGCAGATCGCCTCGAATGGTCGTTGGAGTATCTTCAAAATGAAAAGATGAACGATCAGTATGGTTTGCTTATTGGTGCTACTACGGCCGACTGGGGTGATGTGCAACCTGAGCATCCTTGGGGTGTAGAGATCGATGAGAATACTCACTATGCTATCGATATCTATGACAATGCTATGTATGTGATTGCTATCAATAACTTTTTGGCGTTAAACAATGATCCAGAGAAAGAGGCAAAATGGACGAAAATAAAAGATGACGTTGCTGCAAATGTAAGAAAGCATCTGTGGGATGATTCGAACAAGAAATATATTCCACACATTTATTTAGATGGTTCTCCTTTCCCGGCAGACTTCGATGAAAATCAAATTTATTACCATGGTGGTACGGCCGTTGCGATCGAAGCGGGCTTATTAACTCCAGAGGAAATTGCTATTTCGAATGCGAAGATGCTTGAGAACATGAAGGCGGCAAATGCCCAAACTATTGGTCTTACGATGTATCCTACCTATCCTGATGGCTTCTTCCAAAACAAAGGAATGCATGCATACGGTTATCAAAACGGTGGAGACTGGACATGGTTTGGCGGGCGCATGATTCAGGCTCTTATCGAGAATGGTTTTGTGCAAGAGGCTTACGAGGAAGCAAACCCAATGATGCAACGTATTATTGATAACAACGGTTTTTACGAATGGTATACTCCTTCGGGCGAGCCGAAAGGTTCCGGAACTTTCCGCGGTGAGGCCGGGGTTTTGTATAAAAGCATTGTTATGCTCAAGGAGTGGGCAAATAACCAATTGAACGAGAAGTGATGAAAAATCTATCTACTGCAATCGGCCGATTGGCTCTTGCTTCGATTTTATTTTTCTCAACAGATATATCTGCGCAAAATGAGAAGGATTTTACACAATACGTAGATCCGCTCATTGGCACAGCTCATTGTAGATGGTTTCATATCGCACCGGGGGCCTATCCATTTGGTATGGCCAAGCCCGGGCCTGCAACAAACTCGCATATCGGAAACAAGTCGGGTTGGGAGGCTACGGGATATGATTATCGTGAGATGTCTATTGAAGGTTTTCCTAATTTCCACGAATTCCAAGTGGGAGGAGTTGTTTTGATGCCGACAAATGGTGAGTTGAAAACAATTCCGGGAAGCCTGGAAAATCCGGATGAAGGCTATCGCTCTCGTTTCGACAGGTCAGATGAATATGCAACAGCAGGCTACTATTCTGTTCTTCTTAAAGATTATAACATAAAGGCGGAAATGACTGCCACTCCTCGTGTTGCCTTTCATCGCTACACATTCCCACAAGGAAACGATTCGCGCATCTTGTTTGATATTGGAAACAGACAAGGCGAAAGTGGGGCTGTCTCTGATGCGTCAATCTCCTTGAATGAGGATGGTACGATTGAAGGTTATGTAATCACACACCCTGAGTATGTGAAGAAGTATCAGAACGGAGCTAATGTGAAACTTTTCTTTTATGCAGAAGTAGATAAACAACCTATCGGTTTTGGGTCCTTCAAAGGGAAAACAACTTATAAAGATCAACGTACTGTAGAAGGTGTAGGCTCGGGTTTGTATCTCAACTTCGCAACCAAGGAAAATGAACCTGTTAGTGTAAAGATGGGGTTGTCGTATACCTCAATCGAAAATGCAAAAAACAACCTGAAGACAGAGGCTTCGGACATGGACTTTGATATGGCTTGCGCAAACTCGAAGCAGGTTTGGAATGAGTATTTGGGTCGTATCGATGTTGAAACTTCGAACAAAACTGATAAAATAAAGTTTTATACCGGGCTTTATCACGCGCTTAAAGGAAGAGGACTTGCGAGC
>CAMTPD010000409.1 GCA_947074265.1 uncultured Porphyromonadaceae bacterium | reverse complement strand
AACAGCGAAACAAAAGTTTGTTTGGCTTATTCTTTCATTCTAAGATCATTAGGCATTGCAGTTTTTACATCCCGATGGTTCGTTGTGCAGCTTCTGTGATTTTCTATTCGAAATAAAATCTAAATGCTCGGAATAACGCTTGAGATTTATTACTTTTGCGGCTTGTTTATCATCACTTCGAGAGAAGCTCAATTAATAACTGATTCAATAAATGACAAACAACAACACTACTTCAACGCAACTGATTTACGGTGTAGAGGATCGTCCACCCGTAAGAGAGGCAATCTTTGCCGCTGTACAGCATCTTTTGGCAATCTTTGTCGCCATTATTACGCCGCCTTTAATTATCGCAGGAGCTCTTAAGCTTGATCTTGAAACGACGGGATTCCTTGTTTCAATGGCATTGTTTGCGTCCGGTATTTCAACGTTTGTCCAATGTAGAAAATTTGGACCGGTTGGGGCCGGGCTTTTGTGTATTCAAGGGACTAGCTTTTCCTTTATCGGCCCTATTATTAATGCTGGTTTTGCCGGTGGTTTGCCTCTGATTTTCGGAGCTTGTATCGCTGCGTCATCGGTAGAAATCGTAATTAGCCAGGTGTTGCGTGTAGCGCGCAAACTAATCACTCCTCTTGTAGCCGGAACGGTTGTAAGTATGATTGGTCTTAGCCTTATCAAAGTAGGCCTTACGGCTTGTGGCGGTGGCTTTGGTGCTATGGAAAACGGAACATTCGGTTCGGTACAAAACCTTGCTCTTTCGGGTGGTGTGCTTGTACTTATCGTATTACTAAACCTTTGCAAAAACAAATACCTACGCATGAGCTCG
The DNA here is from genome assembly GCA_947074265.1 of uncultured Porphyromonadaceae bacterium. Lineage (GTDB taxonomy): Bacteria > Bacteroidota > Bacteroidia > Bacteroidales > CAMTPD01 > UBA12018. Next base: position 1,738 of record CAMTPD010000409.1, on the reverse strand, counting down.
ATCTTTATCGGTATTCTTGTAGGTTTTGCTGTTTCGTATTTTATGGGAATGGTAGATTTTAGCACAATCCAAAATCTTCCGAAGTTTAATGTTCCTGTTCCTTTTAAGTATGGTATCGACTTTAGCTGGTCGGCATTTATTTCAATTGGTCTTGTTTACTTGGTTACGGCTGTAGAAGCGACTGGTGATATTACTGCCAACTCGTTGGTTACAGGTCTTCCTATCGAAGGCGAACAGTACCGCAAACGCCTTTCGGGTGGTATCCTTGGTGATGGTATCAACTCGGCTATTTGTGGTATGTTTAATTCATTCCCGAACTCTATTTTCTCTCAAAATAATGGTCTTATTCAACTTACCGGCGTAGGTAGCCGTTATATTGGATATTACATTGCCGGATTCTTGATCTTGTTGGGTATGTTCCCAATTGTTGGTGCGGTATTCTCTTTGTTGCCTGAGCCTGTGCTTGGCGGTGCTACGCTGCTTATGTTTGGTACGGTAGCTGCTGCGGGTATTCGTATCATCGCTTCTCAAAAGATCGATCACCGTGCTACCTTGATCTTATCGATCAGTCTTGGTCTTGGATTGGGCGTAGAGCTTGTTCCATCTATCTTGGATCAGCTTCCTGCTGCAATCAAAGGGATCTTCTCGTCGGGTATCACAACCGGTGGTCTTACGGCAATTGTAACTAATCTTCTTTTGGCTAAAAAAGAAGACTAATCATTCCTACACGTAATATATACTAAGAATATTATATGGAACTACTAAAGAAAAGAATCATGGAAGACGGTAAATGTTTTCCAGGAGGTATCCTTAAGGTAGATAGTTTTATCAACCATCAGATGGATCCAATGCTGATGAAGAGCATGGCCGAAGAGTTTGCACGCCGTTTTGCTAGTGCCGAAATCACAAAAATCATTACGATCGAAGCCAGTGGTATTGCTCCGGCTATCATGCTTGGGTATATCCTTCAGTTGCCGGTTGTTTTTGTGAAAAAGAAAACACCGAAAACGATGGAAAACATGCTTACATCACAGGTATACTCGTTTACAAAAGACAGAGTATATGATGTGTGCTTGAGCAGCGATTTCTTATCTTCGGAAGACAAAGTTCTTTTCATTGATGATTTTCTTGCTAACGGAAATGCCGCGAAAGGGGTATTTGGCCTGATCGAACAAGCGGGTGCTCACCTTGTAGGAGCCGGCTTCTTGATTGAGAAAAGTTTTCAAAACGGAGGCAAGATGCTTCGCGACATGGGTGTGTGGGTAGAGTCGTTGGCTATTGTCGATGACTTGTCTGACTGCAAAATCGTGCTTCGTTAAGATCCTGTACTTGTAAGATTCAAACTTTTAAATAAATTTGCCCTGTCTGCCTATGTAGACAGGGCTTTTTTGTTGGATTATTTCAAATAACTAAACAATATTATCATAACCCTTTAGCGAATAATCCCTGCTCATAGAAACAACACTGCTCGAAAGGTGCCAACACAACCTTGTTGAGTATTATTAACACTTAGAAAATCAATCACAACTCATACTAAAGAACAAATGAGCACTTTATTTTCAGTAAAAGGCAAAGTGGCCGTAATCACTGGCGGATGCGGCCTATCGGGTTCATGTATGGTACACCACCTAACCTCCGAAGCTGCCAGACTGTCAATTCTTGCCCGCGACAAATACCGTGGTGAGGAACGTGTAAGTGAAGTAAAAGCAAACAAAGTGGCAGTGATATACTTGTACAC
>CAMTPD010000408.1 GCA_947074265.1 uncultured Porphyromonadaceae bacterium | reverse complement strand
TCTTCACTATGACTTACACGCTTTCCCTACAAGACGCTCTTCCGTGCTGTTTTGATTTATTGGGATTTTGAAGAAATGAAACGGTTAATATTTAAAAATAGAAGCAGTGGTGCGTTTATTTTAACGATGGTTAAACGTTTAAAAAATGGATTATAAAACAAATTTTATCTAACAAAAAAGATGTTTGAAAACATAATTCGTATACATTTGCATCGTTTTTCTAGAAATATTATAACCGTTCGTACAAAATGAAAAAGTTGTTTGGAGCAATGGAAGTAAAGTTATTTGCGTTAACTTTAGCCATTGCAATGTGTGGTTGTGCTCAAAACCAAAAGAAAGAAGAGAGCAAAGAGGTAACAAAAGCAGTATTCGTAGAAACAGTTGTTGAAACACCCGAGCAGGCGTTGCAACAGTTGACCGAAGGAAACCAGCGTTTTGTAAGCGAAACCAACGTATTTCCACATCACGATCACAAGCGTGTAGAAGAAACAGCACAGGCTCAGCATCCGTTTGCAACCGTAATTGGTTGTTCAGACTCACGCGTGCCGGTAGAATTGATCTTCGACCAAGGAGTAGGTGATATCTTTGTGATTCGCACAGCAGGTAACTCTGTAAACGACGACATGGTAATGGGTAGCCTCGACTACTCGATCGACCATCTTGGTGTAAAACTAATCGTTGTATTAGGACACGAAAGCTGTGGCGGAATTACAGGAGCAATCGCAACATGCGAAGGCGAAGGTCACGAGCACCATGTAGGAAAAGTTGGCGAACTGATTTCTTCATTGCGTGAAGACGTAAAAGATTATGTAGGTAAAAGCGACAAGCTTGACGAAGCAATCCATGCCAATGTGCATACACAGGTTGCACGCATCAGCGAAGCCGACCACGTAAAAGAACTTATCGCTCAAGGTAAGGTAAAAGTGGTAGGAGCATACTACGATGTACAATCGGGAGAAGTTGCCTTTATCAACTAATCGGGAAAGCAGTTGGGCACGCCACATCTATACAAAAGAAACAATAGAAACCTTTAATATAGACAGACGATGATCAAAAAAATCATGATGGCATTGATGTTGGTTTGTTGCCTGATGCCGGCAATGGCAAACGACAAAACAACAGACGGACTGGCAGTAGGCGACAAAATGCCCGCCTTTACAATCGAGTTAGATAACGGAACGACGATAGCATCGAGCAAGTTCGATGGAAAAGTACGACTAATCACACTGTTTGCAACCTGGTGTCCGCCCTGTTTAAAAGAGCTGCCACACATACAGTCGCAGATTTGGGACAAGTACAAAAACAATCCCAACTTCGAACTACTGGTATTTGGGCGCGAACATACCGAAGCCGAAGTAAAAGCATTCGCAACAAAGCGCGGCTTTACCTTTCCGATCTATCCCGACAAGAGCAGAGGCGTGTATTCGTTGTTTGCAAAAAACACCATTCCACGCAATTACTTGATCGATAAAAACGGAGTCGTTGTTTATACATCTATTGGATTCAACGATGCAGAGTTTGACCAATTGCTTACCAAACTAGCCCAATTGCTCGATTGATGCAAAGGCAGTTAAACATATCAGCGTTCTATGATTCTTTCTAAATAAAGGATCATAGAACGCTTTTTTTATGTATGTACACCTTTCCGGCTTTGAAACAGCGGAAAGAAATGAGTCAAAATTTTTTACTATATTTCCATTTGAATTGTTCTATTTATAACAAAAAAACGAAACGTCGTAAAAAACGAACAAAGGCATGAAACGCAAAGTTAAAACACCCCAAGACGCTATCGAAGCATTAAAAGAAGGAAATCTGCGATTTGTAGAAGGTAAGAACGTATTCTTTCAAAACGATTACAAACGACTATTGTGCACCTCGCGCAAGCAAAATCCTTTTGCAACCATAATAGGCTGTTCCGACTCACGTGTGCCGGTCGAACTCATCTTTGACCAAGGCATAGGCGATCTTTTCGTTATTCGCACAGCCGGAAATACCGTCGGAGATAGCCTCACAATGGGAACACTCGATTATTCGATCTACTCCTTAGGCATAAAACTAATCATCGTATTAGGACACGAAGGATGTGGAGGTATAACAGGAGCAATCGACTGCCCTACAATCAATGAAAAACTACCGGGCAAAATACCATCATTGATGCATATCCTTCAAAAAGACCTTCTTACCTACATTGGACACCCCGAAAAACTAGACGAAGCTATACACATGAATATTGCCAAGCAAATCCATCGTATCACCAAGCACAGATACGTGAGAGAGCAGATCAAAAAAGGAGAATTAGCAGTAATAGGAGCCTATTACAGCCTTAAAACCGGATCGGTACGTTTCTTCGAATAGCGTTTTTTTGTCAGGCATTAGTTGCGAATCTCTATATTTCATTGTAGATTGCGAAATGAAACGGAAGCCACATCGTTTCATTCTAATAGAGATATGAAGTAAAAACAAACCAAGAGTGTGACGTATGACAAAAATAGCCCACAAACTGACCGAGCTTATCGGTCGCACTCCGATGCTGGAAGTAACTAATTATGAAAAGCTACACC
>CAMTPD010000407.1 GCA_947074265.1 uncultured Porphyromonadaceae bacterium | reverse complement strand
ACGTGTGCTCTTCCGATCTCTTCTCAACGGCGACTACTTCGGATTCAAAGCCGTAGAGTACGAACTTGCCCGTACATGGCGTATCCTCGACCGTATCAGTAAGGGTAAATCAAACAACCGAGATATATACTTGCTTCGTTACCTCAACGAAAACATCAAATCAAAGCTCAATCAAGATTACAATCTCGCACTTGCCGTAATCGATAACTTCTATGAAGAGCTAGAAGAGCACATTGAGGAGCATCGCTGTTACATGGGCGAATGTCCGCAATTGGTAAAGCTTCGCATTACAGATAAATGTATCGGTTGTGGCGCGTGTAAGCGTGTATGTCCGGTAGCTTGTATCAGCGGAGAAAAGAAAGAACGTCACTTTATCCATACCGATAAATGTACCTACTGCGGACAATGTATTCAGGCTTGTCCTGTTAATGCAATCCATGCAGGCGACAATACCGTACAATTCTTGCGCGATATTGCAACACCAAACAAAATCGTTATCGTACAAGTAGCACCAGCCATTCGTGTTACGATTGGTGAAGCATTTGGTTTCGAACCAGGCACAAACTTAGAGAAAAAACTAGCAGCGGCACTACGTATGATTGGTGTCGACTACGTATTTGATACTTCATGGGCAGCCGACCTTACGATCATGGAGGAAGCTACAGAATTTAAAGATCGTCTTACCCGTTATATGGAAGGCGACGATACCGTAAGCTTGCCTATCCTGACTTCGTGTTGTCCTGCTTGGGTGAAATTTATCGAGCAAAACTATCCGGAGATGCTAAACGCACCTTCATCGGTAAAATCTCCTATGCAAATCTTCTCTACAATTGCTAAGGACATTTGGGCAAAAGAAAACGGCTATGTGCGCAACCAAGTAACCAGCGTTGCCATTATGCCATGTATTGCCAAAAAGTACGAAGCTTCGCGTGTAGAGTTTTCTCGTGGCGACAACTTCGATACCGACTATGTACTTACAACGCGTGAGCTTATCAAGATATTTAAAGAATCAGGAATTGACCTCAACGACATCAAGGACGAAGACTTTGACAATCCGTTTGGACAATACTCTGGTGCGGGTGTTATCTTTGGTAGAACCGGTGGTGTAATTGAAGCAGCTGTACGTACAACGGTAGAATTGCTTACAGGAAACCGTATCGGACAAATCGAATTTGAACAACTACGCGGTTGGGACGGATTCAGATCGTGCGAAGTTCCTATTGGCGACAAAACGTTACGTATTGGTATTGCTCACGGACTCGACGAAGCAAGCAAGATGCTTGACAAGATCCGTTCGGGAGAAGAATTCTTCCATGCGATCGAGATCATGGCCTGCAAAGGTGGTTGTGTAGGTGGTGGCGGACAGCCAAAACCACAAAAGCGTCAAGAGACTTTGGAGAAACGTGCAGCTGGACTTAACGGTATCGACAGCGGATTACAAATACGCCGTTCAAACGAAAACCCATTTGTTCAAGCTATCTACGAGAAGTATCTCGACTATCCGATGAGCCGCAAAGCACACGAGCTTATCCATACGAAATACTATCCTAAAATTAAGTTTGCGAAAAATCGCTAAAATAAAAACCTCTTGCCTGCATGTAGATTACATCGGCAAGAGGTTTTCTTCTTTATGGAGCTAATCGTTCTATTTCCCAATGATTGTCTTTGAGCAACGTGTAGCGGAAACGATCGTGCAGTCTGCTTGGGCGTCCTTGCCAAAATTCAAACTCAATCGGTTTCACAACATAACCACCCCAATAGGCAGGACGTAAATTCTGATATTCGTTAGGTGCCGATTTGAGTCGTTCAAGCTCTGCTTGAATCCATCCCTCATCAACAACCCTGCTTTGTGGCGAAGCCCATGCCCCTATTCTACTTTCGGGCGGACGCGACAGGAAGTATTTATCACTCAGCAACGGTGACACTTTACTCGCCTCCCCTACAATACGAACCTGACGTTCTACCTCGGGCCAGAAAAACAACAAAGCCACCATCGGATTTTGCGCTATTTGTATTCCCTTATTACTTTCGTAATTGGTAAAAAAGCAGAAACCTCCGTCGTGTATTTCTTTAAGTAATACCATTCGGGAATGCGGAATACCTTTGCTATCTACGGTCGACAAAGCCATTGCCGTAGGTTCTTGCGCTCCTGCGCTCATTGCTTCCTCAAGCCACAACTCAAACTCCTCGAACGGAGAAGTCTTTAGGTCGGCTTCGGTTAGTCGGGCAAGCATATAATCTTTCCGAATGTCGTGCAGATCTTTCATAATTTATCCATTTGAAATATATCGTTATTATCCAAACTAAAAAATCTCCTGTTTTGTTCTTCTGCGCAACTATCAGAACACAAACAGGAGATCTTCTTATGAAACGTTAGTATCAACATGCTATTCACATAGCGTCAAAACAAAAAACCAATACACGTTATTTAATTAGTAACAATATATACGTGCTTACAGTAAATGATATAAAGTGAAGTTCTAGTCTTCGAAAAATAAACAATATAAACCAGAAAAGATCGGAAGAGCACACGTCTGAACTCCAGTCACTCCGGAGAATCTCG
>CAMTPD010000406.1 GCA_947074265.1 uncultured Porphyromonadaceae bacterium | reverse complement strand
GATGTGCTTGAAATGATGGTAGATCAGGCGATTGAGTTTTTCTCAATGGCCGAGGGTAATTAGGAGAAGAAGATTGTAAAACGTTTGCGTCCGCTTAGTGAAGTTGGATTGGGGTATATCAAACTAGGACAAACCTCTTCGACTTTATCGGGCGGTGAAAACCAGCGTGTAAAACTGGCTTACTATCTGGCGCAGGAAAAGACGCAGCCTACGTTGTTTATCTTTGACGAACCTACCACGGGTCTTCACTTTCACGATATCAACACGTTGTTGAAAGCTTTTCAGGCGTTGATAGAAAAAGGACACTCGGTTGTGATTATCGAGCACAATATGGACGTGATTAAGTGTGCCGACTATATTATCGATCTGGGTCCTGAAGGCGGTAAGTTTGGAGGAGAACTTGTGATTGCGGGTACACCGGAGGAGGTTGCTGCTTGCAATGTTTCTTACACCGGTAAATTCTTAAAAGAGAAACTGGAACAGAAGTAACTACATATAAATAGACAAGAAAAGGTTCGGAGATGAAGCAGGTGCTTTGTTTCCGAACCTTTTGTTTTTGTCCTTGCGGATTGTTTTATTTCTTACGAAGATCTTTGTCTCGTTCGCGCATCTCTTTGCGCTTCTGTTCGCGCTTGCGAAGAACGATATTTAGGATGATTACAATGGCTAATGATACTCCCATTACAATGAAATACTCGGCATAGGTTGTGTCCGGATTGTTTCCGGGCCATGCAATATATCCGATTGCTGCAAGGTATATAAGGAGCATTCCGGTAATAATTAAACTTCTATTCATAACGATTTCTTTTGAGGCAAACCTACATATTCTTTTTTATTCGTAAACTCTTTCGTTTTACTTTATAACAAAGAACGGGCAAAGATGATGCGCAAATTTAGAATTTAATCGGATTGCGACGGTTTCTAAACGCTTTTTTGGTTGTTGATATTGATGCTCTTTGCTTGTGTTGCCTTGATAAAGAAGGCTCCGAATGGTTTAATTGTGAGCCCGCTACCGGATTCTAGTTTGATGTATTCATTACCATCAAATGTGAATAGCTCATAGCCGCTGCCTAATGTAGATAGTAAATAGTCGACAGGAATACTGGCTGGGAAAGGATTGCCCATCAGGTTCCAACCGCTGTGTTCGGAGCTTGCGTTGCTGTTGTGCAGAGCTGCTGATATCGCAACTGTTGCGTTGGAAGCGAAGGTTGGAGTCAGCTTTTCGTTATGGATGTATACGGGCAATGTTGCGTCTATTGCTGTTTGATCTATTGCTACCAAGTATCCTTTGTTTCGTTCGAAAAGGGGAATGGTACTGTTCACTTCGGAGGTGGAGATTACTTGCCAGCCAGATGAGCCGTCGCTTGCTCGTTTGTCCGAATTGTATTTGCGAACGTAGAATTTATTGCCTCCTGTTGTGGTAGATGCATCGCCCATACTCCAGCTGTTATCGATGTCGTCTATGTATACATCGTGCGGGAAGGATACGAATACCCATTTTCCTTTTTGATCAAAGGTGATGTGAAACTCGAGGTTGTTTTGAATGGATAAGCTTCCGTTGTTGTAGAATGCCGGATGTGTGCTCGAATTGGTTTGAGAATGAATAACCAGGTTGTCTGAAACGAGAAGGTTGCCGTTGCTGTTGATGCTCAGACTTGCATTGCCGATGTGTAGATTGTTGCATTTTTCATGCGTGTTGATTTCTTTATTATGTGCAATAAGGGCAGAAGTGTGTGTGCCGGGGCGATTGTGTGTCCATTCGGCGCCCGACCAAATGCCTTCTGCATTTGTCATCGTATACGTGTTTGCTTTTCCTGTGATTCTGATGTTGTCGATAAAGAATGCACAGTCTGCCGGACCGGCAAAGTCGTTTACACGAAAAGAATATGGCTGAAAATGATTATTCATTTCAAACGTCCTTACTTTCTGATTGGACAAATACGTGATATCGCCGGCAGAAGGGTTTGCATTTGCAAATGGGAATGTGTATTCACTTGCTTTGTTAATTGTGATCCACTTGACAATACGTTTTTCTGTAGAAGATTGGTGCTCGGTTTCGAGGATACATCCTTTTATTGTTTTATATCCTGCTGCATTTACCCATGTTTTTACATCGCTGTAATAGTCTAGGTATGGAGTGTGTGGTATCGGATTGAGTGTGAAGTGTTGATTTCTGGTTAATTTTAAAGCTTTATAGCCGTCAATCTTGTTAATACCATAAGTGATTAGATCGACGACTGTACCGTCTGTTGTGTATTCCCACTGATCCGATGCTTCGGTTTCGAAGCTTTGTTTGAGAAGCGTGTGCTCAACTAACAGGTTTTTGTCTGAAGAGATGAACGAACTCCATTGGGAAGGTGACTGTGGTAACTCTTGGGCGTGGTTGTGCGTAACAGCCAAAAGTAGGGCTGCTGTTGTAAATAGTTGCCTTTTCATATGCTTATGTATTAGTTTTATAGGTTCATAAATGGTTTTAAATGTACATTGTAAAGTGTGATTTAAGGTGGTGATAAATGTAACAAGTTTATTTGATTTATTATCTTTGTTGTATGAAAGATTTTATTAT
>CAMTPD010000405.1 GCA_947074265.1 uncultured Porphyromonadaceae bacterium | reverse complement strand
GTATGGATTAAAAATAGATTTACAACGTTATTATATGCGTGGGCCTTATGTTTGGGCGAGATAATAAGTGTCGTCGTGTTCATTGCTCTTGTCGTTTTGATCTTCAGAATATTAAGAAAAAACACAGCGAAAACGAAATAGGTATAAAAAGAACGGAGCTTAACGATAATATATACGTTAAGCTCCGAAAAATATCTAATACGATTGAGAATCGTAATGTGCTTACTTGTTGGCTTTGTAAAACAACGTTGAACAATTGGTTGGGGCGAAAACCTTACGTGCAGTTGCTTGTACTTGCTCCGGAGTTGTTGCTCTGTAGCGAAGCACTTCAGTATCGATGTCTTCGGCTTTGCCTACCAATTCGTAGAAACAAAGACTTGAAGCCATGTTGGAGTAGTGAATGTGCGAGAATAAGTGATTCGACTCGAATTTATTCTTAACCTTCTCTAGCTCGTTATTATCTACAAGTTCGTGGCTCAGCATTGCCAGCTCTTCTTCTATAGCTTCGTTGATGACTTCTAGTGTGTTGCCAGGTGTCGGTTTTGCCGTAACGTAGATCACACCCGGATCAATGTCTCCCGAAATGTAAGCGTTTACTTCGGAGCAAAGTTGTTTATTCTGTACCAAGTTTTGATACAAGCGAGCCGAGCGTCCGTTGGCCAATACATCCGAAAGCATATCGCAGGCATTGAAGTCGGCATCGGTGCGTGCGCACATGTGATAGGCTTTGAATAGAGCATCGAGTGGAACGTCTTTGTATACCTCAAGGAAGCGAGCCTCTGTTTGAGGAGCTTCTTGTGCAATGTTACGAACCTTTATATCGCGTCGCGGAATCGGGCCAAACCATTTTTCGGCTAGTTGTACCGCTTCTTTAAATTCAATATTTCCCGTTACGGCAACAATGGCATTGTTGGGTGCGTAATGGTTGTAGAAGAAAGCTTTTACATCGTCGAGTGTTGCATTTTCGATGTGTGAAAGATCTTTACCAATTGTAGGCCACATATAGGAGTGTGACTTATAAGCCATTGGCTTTAGTAAATGCGATACATCACCATAAGGTTGATTCAATACGCGTTGCTTGAATTCTTCGATTACAACATGCTTTTGTACGTCGAGTGATTTTTGAGAGAAATCGAGCGAAAGCATACGATCCGATTCAAGCCAGAACCCAATCTCTACGTTTTGTTTAGGTAGGGTTACGTAGTAGTTGGTATAGTCGTTGTTGGTCCACGCATTGTTCTCGCCGCCGGCAAGTTGCAAAGGTCCGTCGAAATCGGGAATATTAATTGAGCCGCCAAACATAAGGTGTTCGAAGAGGTGTGCAAATCCTGTTTGATCAGGATCTTCGTCTCTTGCGCCTACATCGTATAGCGTATTGATACATACCATTTGAGTAGTTGTATCTTTATAATGAATCAAACGTAAGCCGTTTGTTAGTTCGTGTCTGTTTATTTGTGTCACTTGTTTACGATTTTTAGTTTCATTTTTACGTCTTTCATCGGACGATCTGAGCCGTTGGTATCTAACTCTTGTATTTTCTCAACGGTGCGAAGGCCAGAGATAACTTCTCCAAAGATTGTGTATTTACCATCTAAATGTGGAGATCCTCCTTCTAGTTTATATGCTTCGCGCTGCTCTGGAGTAAACTCTCCGCTAAACTTTCCTTCCTCGATCATTTTATCGAGTTCCATGTCTGTATATATTTTACCCCAAACGATATAAAACTGAGATGCCGATGATGCTCTGTTCGGATTTTCTTCATCGGGAATACGTGCAGCGGCAAGCATGCCTCGTTTGTGAAAGTATTTCGGATATATGATTTCCGCAGGTAGGGTATAACCAAGATCTCCCTCTCCGAGTTCAGCATCTGCAGTCGCTCCTTTAGAGGTTGGGTCTCCGCCTTGAATCATAAAGTGCTTGATAACGCGATGAAACAATAATCCATCGTACACGTTTTCATTTACGAGTTTGATAAAGTTATCGCGGTGCTGCGGAGTGTCATTATAGAGTTTTACTTTGATTTTACCATGATTGGTTTCAATTTGAACGATGGTCTCATTTTCTTCTGCCTGCAAGTTCATAGTTCCTACGAGTGCAAACAAAATGCCGATAGTGAAATGCTTAAATAGTTTCATCATGTTAATGCGTTAGTTGCAACACAAAGATATTAATTAAAATTAATTGATGATAAAGCATTCACGGATAAATGTATAAAAAGCATTCCCTCTGTTCGAATTCTACTTCGAATAGAAAGAATGCTTTTCATGTTATATCAATAGCAGTATGTTATTGAATCGGATAAATCGGATTACCTGTTTCGTCTACGTTGTTCCAAGCGTTTACATATACTTCGGCAAACGTAATGTCATCTGCATTTACAATGGCTTTGAATAAGTATGAATTGCCTGCACTTAATTGTCCGGATGGTGCAGTGATCGAACTGGTATAAGTACGAGAAGCGGTTTAACCATTTACTAAAACAGTAAATGTAACGGCAATCGGACCAGAGTAGTTAAGTGGCAACATGGTATATTGACAGTTTGTGTTTGCAACACCCATATTTACAGCTGTGCCT
>CAMTPD010000404.1 GCA_947074265.1 uncultured Porphyromonadaceae bacterium | reverse complement strand
CGAGCTTCTCCGGAGTGACTGGAGTTCAGACGTGTGCTCTTCCGATCTAAAGCATGCATGGTTTTTAAATCGAGGCAATATAGAAAGCAAAAGGACTTGCTTCGGGTGAAACAAGTCCTTCTTATTCTTAAAATAAACACACATATAAACCTGGAAAATGCTGTTATGGAAAAACAGCCATCAAGTTAATTTCGTATCATATAGTTCTCATCTGTTATGGATGAGTTTTATATATTCGATTTTTAGTTTACAAAAACGGTAGGAAAATATTCTTCGAATAGTTCTCTTGCTTGTATCAACTGTTCCGGAGTATTCTCTTTCACATCTTCCAGCTTATAAGTCATACCAAGGTGTTTGAACTTATGTCTGCCAAGCGTGTGATAAGGAAGTATCTCGATGCGTTGAATCATTTTGTAATCTTTAAAGTGCTCTCCCATCGCACGGATATGTGCTTCGAAGTCACTTAATCCCGGCACAAGAACATAACGAATCCACATCGGAACACCTTGTTCTTCGAGCCAAGCAGCCGTTTGCAATGTAGTTGTATTATCACGTTCTGTGATTACTTTGTGCTGATCGTTATTAAACTCCTTAATATCGAGCAATACTAGGTCTACAAGCTTAAACAGCTCTTTTGTTTCGTCGGTTAGAATACCGCCGTTGCTATCAAGGCATACACTGATACCTTCTTCTTTCAATCGCTTTACCAAAGGAATAAGCGCTTTTGCCTGCATAGTAGGCTCTCCTCCCGAGAAGGTCACGCCTCCACGTTTTCCAAAGAAAGCTTTCTGACTGATGGCCATCTTTACGATCTCTTCCGGATCGGTTGGCTTACCGCCTTTCACACTTATCGTATCCGCGTTGGCACAATAAAGACATCTGAAATTACAGCCTTGCAAGAAAACGACGAGTCGCAATCCGGGTCCATCGTGCGTACCCATTGATTCATAAGAGTGAACTTGTAACATAAAGTATAGTTTGTTTGCTATAAAAAGAAACTGCCCCGAAACCACGGGGTAACGGAGCAGCACTGTATTGTAAGCTTTCGCTTCGCTTTTAAAGGATTACTTTTCGAGAAAGTGTATGTTATTACATTCTTTCGAAGAAGCTTCTAGAGATAACTTCCAACTGTTGGTCACGTGTAAGGCGTACGAAGTTTACTGCGTATCCAGATACACGGATTGTAAGTTGTGGATAGTTTTCCGGATGTTCCATCGCGTCACGTAGCGTTTCGCGGTTAAGAACGTTTACGTTAAGGTGGTGAGCGCCTTTAGAGAAGTAACCGTCCATCATACCGATTAGGTTTTCTACGCGATCTTCCGCTGTATTACCCAACGACTTAGGAATGATAGAGAATGTGTTACTTACACCGTCTTGAGCTTCTGCATAGTTGATTTTAGATACAGAAGACAAAGAAGCGATAGCACCGTTTTTGTCACGTCCGTGCATTGGATTTGCACCCGGAGCAAATGCGATACCTTTAGCACGTCCGTCTGGTGTAGCACCAGTTTTCTTACCGTACATTACGTTTGAAGTAATTGTAAGAATAGACAATGTTGGTTCTGCATTTTTATATGTTGGCAACTCTTTAAGTAGGTTGTTGAAGTAAGAAGTAAGGCTTACTGCAATTGTATCTACGTCGTCGTTGTCATTACCATAACATGGGAATTCGCCATCGATTTCGAAACCTTCTGTCAAGCCGATATCGTTACGTTTTGGTGTAACATTAGCAAACTTGATTGCAGAAAGTGAGTCGGCAACGATAGAAAGACCTGCGCCACCGTAAGCAAGATTGATATGAGGATTTGTATCTACAAGAGCCATTTGAGCTTTTTCGTAGTAATACTTATCGTGCATGTAGTGGATGATGTTCATCGAGTCGTTGTATACACGAGCTACCTCTTTCAATACTTTCTTATAGTTCTCCATTACTTCGTCGTAGCAAAGTGGAGTTTTTGTCAATGCAGGAATACCTTTCACTACAGTTTTACCTGTAAACTCGCAACGACCTTCGTTCAATGCAAGAAGAAGAGCTTTTGCAAGGTTGGTACGTGCACCAAAGAATTGGATGTGTTTACCAATTTCTTGGAATGATACACAACATGCGATACCGTAATCGTCAGAATTACGTGTAGCACGCATCAAGTCGTCATTTTCATACTGTACAGATGAAGTATCGATCGATACTTGAGCACAGAATTGTTTGAAACCTTCAGGAAGTTCAGGAGACCAAAGCACAGTCATGTTTGGTTCTGGTGATGGCCCTAGGTTGTATAGTGTTTGCAAGAAACGGAATGAAGTCTTCGTAACTTTGTGACGACCGTCGTTGAAACGACCACCGATAGCTTCAGTTACCCAAGTTGGGTCTCCTGCAAAAATTTCGTTGTAAGAATCCATACGTAGGTGACGTACCATACGTAGTTTGATTACGAACTGGTCGATCAACTCTTGAGCATAAGTTTCGTCGATCAAACCTGCTTGTAGATCATGTTCGATATAAATATCAAGGAATGAAGAAACATTACCCAATGACATCGCAGCACCATCTTAGATCGGAAGAGCGTCGTGTAGGGAAAGAGTGTG
>CAMTPD010000403.1 GCA_947074265.1 uncultured Porphyromonadaceae bacterium | reverse complement strand
CGGTTGGTAACACAGCTTCTTCGGTTGATATCCCATTTACAATACATTCGTATATTGAAGCTTTCACTTCTCGAATATCAATTCCTAAACCAGAAGATGCATTGGCCTGCGGATCGGCATCAATTACCAATACTTTTTTTTCCTGAACAGCTAATGAAGCTGCTAGGTTAATTGTCGTAGTTGTTTTGCCTACACCGCCTTTTTGATTTGCTAAAGCTATTGTCTTTCCCATAGCACTAATTTAAAAACAGCGACAAAATAAATAATAATAAGAAACTATACAATGCTATCCCCTTCAAACTATAACTTAGATGTTGATAACTTGCAGTTTCTGTTAATAAACTTACTGTTTTCGATTTATAATAATTCGAACAAAAGAAATCAAAAATTGGCTAATACATTAACTATCCGTCTATTATTATCATATTTTAAAACAAACAGCACTTGTTTTGACTCCTTTTCATTGAAAAAAGGAACCTGAAATCAAACTCAAGTATAATAACAACAAAGGATGATCTGCAATCGATATAACCATCGTGATAAAACATTATCTTTACTCGAAAATAGAATTGATAAGTTATGAATAACGATAAAAAAAAGCCACTTATCTTGATTACAAATGATGATGGCATAAGTGCAAAAGGAATCAATGAACTAGTAGAAGCTGTAAGAGATCTTGGAGAAGTCATCGTATTCGCACCTGATGGTCCGCGTTCGGGGATGTCGAGTGCAATCACGTCTATTCATCCAATACGTTTCAAAGAGATACGAAAAGAAGAGGGTGTCACATTTTATCGTTGTACCGGAAGCCCGGTAGACTGTGTCAAGCTCTATATGCACGCTTTTCCTGAACAAAAGCCAGATATTGTTTTATCAGGTATCAATCATGGTGGTAACATGGCTGTCGCCGTTATTTACTCTGGCACAATGGGAGCTGCGATGGAAGGTTGCATCTTCGGTATCTCAGCCATTGGCTTCTCTATTACCGACCATCACTCAAATGCCGATTTTACAGAGTCTAAACGTATTGCTAAAGAAATAACAGCAAAAGTTCTCGCCAATCCGCTACCTGAAGGCATTTATCTAAATGTAAATATTCCCGAAGGTAAAGAAGTGAAAGGAATCAAGATCTGCAAGCAAGCAAAAGGCAAATGGGTAAATGAGTACATGCAAGGAGAAGATCCTTCGGGTAATCCGGTATATTGGCTTACAGGCGAATTCAGAGACGCAGAACCGAACAACGAGGAAAACGATACATGGGCACTAGACAATGGCTATGCATCTGTCGTTCCTTGCAAGATCGATGCTACAGATTATTCATTTATACACCACCTTTCCTCTTGGGAAAACTTATAATCCTCGAACCTATCAAAATCTATGAAGTATTATATTATAGCCGGAGAAGCATCGGGCGACTTACATGCCTCTAATTTAATGGCTGCCATCAAAGAAAACGACCCCAATGCATCATTTCGTTATTTTGGAGGAGATTTAATGCAAAAACAAGGAGGTACACTTGTAAAGCATTACCGCGAAATGGCATTCATGGGATTCATTCCGGTATTGCTCAATCTTAAAACAATCCTCAACAACATGCAGATCTGCAAAGACGATATCAAAGCCTTTGCCACCGACGTTGTTATCTTGGTTGATTATCCCGGATTTAATTTCAAGATTGCCAAATATGTAAAACATCAATTGCACATTCCGGTAGTCTATTACATATCACCCAAGATATGGGCTTGGAAAGAACACCGTATTAAAAACATAAAGAATGATGTAGACGAGCTGCTTTGCATCTTACCTTTCGAAGTCGATTATTTTAAAAACAAACATCAACTCGCTGTCAACTATGTAGGCAATCCTTCAGTCGACTCAGTAGCCTTACGCCCTGATAAAGACGAAACCTTCGAAGAGTTTACCAGCTCAAACGGACTATCCAACAAGCCCATCATTGCTTTGCTCGCAGGTAGTAGAAAACAAGAAATTCAAAACAACTTACCTGTGATGCTTGATGCCGTCAAAGGTCTTGATACATATCAGATTGTACTAGCTGGTGCTCCCGGCATCGATAACGACTATTACAATCGTTTTATCGCCCCTGAAACGTGTAAGATTGTTTTTGGGCAAACATATCGTTTGCTTCAACAAGCTCAAGCTGCACTTGTAACCTCCGGAACCGCTACATTAGAGACCGCATTATTCAAGGTACCTCAAGTCGTTTGCTACAAAACACCTCTCAAATCCATCAGTAAATATGTATTTAAATACTTCTTTAAAATCAAATACATCTCGTTGGTAAATTTGATTGCAGACAAAGCCGTTGTTACCGAACTTTTCACCGATAACTTCACACCCGAACATATTCGTCAAGAACTTGATAAAGTCTTATTTAACACTACTCATCGACAAGAAATGCTGCACGGAGAATCAATTAAAGATATTGAAAAAGGTATTTCCACAAGAGTTACTAAATCCGAATTTACCTCTAATCTTTCACAAAAGGTAAGTATCTCGGATATGAGTCGCGCTATGGCTGAATTGGCATCTAATGTTGAAACAAAGATTTCTTTAGAGGATATTAAT
>CAMTPD010000402.1 GCA_947074265.1 uncultured Porphyromonadaceae bacterium | reverse complement strand
ATTACTCGTCAACTTAAAGATGAGTTATTGCTTACGCCTAAAGTTAAATTGGTAGACAAAGATAGTCTTCCCGTAAGCGAAGGTAAAGCTGTACGTGTGAAAGATCTGAGAAATTTTCTTTAAATTTGCAACATCAAAACAGAACGAAAATGACTGTTAAACAAATTTCTATCTTTCTTGAGAATAAATCAGGAAGATTGAACCAAATCCTAAGTATACTCGGCGGAGAACAAATTAAAATTATCGCTGCAACTGTAGCAGATACTACTGAGTTTGGGATTTTACGTATGATAGTAAACGATCCTGAAAAAGCGATCGCGATATTAAAACAGAATAAAATAAGCGCAAACTTGTCTGATGTAATCGCCATTAAAACCGATTCATTTGCAGGTGCTTTTGCCAAAACTATAGAATATTTCTCTGCTGCAGGAGTCAGCATAGAGTATATGTATTGTTTTTCTCTCAACGACGCAGCCATTCTTATATTACAAACAAACAACAAAGATGCTGCGCTAGATGTAATCGATCAAAACAGATTGGATCTTATTCTCGCAAACGATCTAAAACAACTCTAAACAACAAATGAAACAATTTCTATTCCTGCTATGCGTGCTTTTGCTTACTACAGGATGCAACAATACCAATAATTCAAAAGAAGATACGATAGATATTTACGCATTACGCGGACCTTCGGTTCTTACTGTTGCACACTTTCTAGAAGGCAACACATATGTGGATGGAAAAAAGATAGAAGTACGGATTCTTGATAGTCCGCAACAAATACAAGCTGCGATAATCAAAAAAGAAGCAGACATAGCTCTTCTTCCTTTGATTAGCGCAGCTAATCTTTACAACAAACAAATAGATTACAAACTACTCGGATGTTCTGTTTGGGGAAGTATCTATATGATTGGCCGTGTCGATTCCCTTGAAAAATTAGGCAATGAATCGGTATATATGTTTGGAAAAGAAACAACGCCTTCAATCTTAGCTGAAAACTATTTTCAGAAAAATGGACTCCCTTCCAATATTACGAACTATAATTACTCGGTCGAATCGCCTCAAGAATTGACAGGATTACTTCTTAGCCGTCGAGCTAATGCAGCTATATTAAGCGAACCTTTTATATCTGTTGCATTGCGCCAAGATCCATCTTTATCTGTCATTGCCGACTTAAATCAGCTCAATGGTGAAGAAGGGTTTCCACAAACAGCCATTGTCGTTAGTCCTTCTATGCAGAAATACACCGACAGTTTAACAGTATTGTTTCAAGAAGCAGCTCTTGCTACAATGCAGAATCCCAAAGAGATCATTCGTATTATTGAAGAAAACAGAGTCTTTGGTGTAGGCACTATTACAGAAGAAAGCATCAAGCGTTGCAAAATAGACTTTAAGAGTACGAAAGATGCAAAGCCGGACTTTATCAAATATCTAAATACAATTTTGAACCTAAATCCGAAATCGGTTGGAGAAAAACTACCCGACGACGGTTTCTATATCTATGCGGAGTAAACTTTTAATTCATATCCTCACTTTTGCAATCGTTTTACTTGCGTGGCAATACTTGGCAAACAGAATCGACAACGATCATCTTTTTCCAACATTGCAATCACTCGGAAACGAGCTTATTCATTTATCTTCTACCGATCAGTTCTTTAACTCAGTCTTAAGTACAACGATGCGCGGCTGCGTGGGAATTGTAATCTCGTTGGTCACGGCATTAGGCATGTCGGTTGCTTTTGTGAAAATTCCATTTGTAAAAGAACTGCTCAATCCGCTGATTGTAATGATGCGTACCATCCCTACAATCTCATTTATCCTTTTAGCAATTATATTTCTTAATGTAGAAACCATTCCTATTGTAATTGCCTTACTGGTAATGTTTCCTATCCTTTGCCAGAATCTGACAGGAGGATTAGAAAAACTAAATTCTGACCTTACAGTAATGGCACATCAATTTCATATAGGCTCTCTCAATAAATTCACACAGATTATTTATCCGCAAATAAAGCCCTATCTTTTTAGTGGATTAGCATCTTCCATGGGATATGGTTGGCGTGCAATAATCATGGGTGAAGTGCTTGCGATGACCGACTTTGGAATTGGCAAGCAACTCAAAGATGCACAGTATCATCTTGATGTGGCTGCACTCGTTGCATGGACGATTGTTGCCATTGGTATTAGTTATATTTTCGACGTACTAATAAAAAAGTTATCACGCCTTAACTTCCCAATCTTGTTTATTAAGCACAAAGGCAACAATGTTACTCCTTCAGATATCATATTAGATCGTATATCATTCAACTATCCGGAGCGAGAAATACTTAAAGACTATTCATTAAGGCTAGAAAAAGGTCATAGCTATGCGTTATTGGGCAATTCGGGAGTAGGTAAAACAACATTGATGTCTATCATTGGAGGATGGCGAAAAGCTACAAAAGGATCAATAAGCACCATTCAGAATGCTGCTGTTGTATTTCAATCACCATTATTGGTAAATCAATTAAATCCGCTACATAACGTACTGTCACCACTGGCCAATCTCCATCCCAAGCAACAACCACAACAACTAGCCCACAACACACTCCACC
>CAMTPD010000401.1 GCA_947074265.1 uncultured Porphyromonadaceae bacterium | reverse complement strand
CAAGATATTTGAAACCTGCAATAGCTAAATTGCTTTTTTTAAGTTTTATCGTAAATATTTGACAAGCACCTCATTTACAGCATTTACTAAATTGAATTAATTCATCTGTTTTGCTCCCCTATTCGCTATAAAGTGTAAACAAAGTCCAAACAAATAGATAGAACTATCATCAAACAATCATTATTTTGTTATTTTTGCTCCTACAATTTCTAAGAAGAAACTGAAACCGTTGAAACAAATCATACACAACGGTACTTTTAAATAGAAAACAACAGTTATGGATGTAGCTATTATTAATTACAACGCCGGAAATATATTTTCGGTCGAAGCTGCACTGAAACGTATAGGTATAGAGCCGGTAGTAACCGACAATGCCGAACGTATCATGCAGGCCGATCGCGTGATTTTTCCGGGCGTGGGAGAAGCTCGCTCTACGATGGAGTTTCTCAAAGAGCAAAAGCTCGACGATCTGATCCGGGATCTCAAACAACCGGTGTTAGGCATTTGCCTGGGTATGCAATTACTTTGCAAGTATTCGGAAGAAGGACATACCGATTGCCTCGGTATCTTTGACGTTCCCGTAAAACGTTTCCATCCCCATCATCATGATCAGAAAGTACCACATATGGGATGGAATAATATTACGGATGTAAAGCAACCGCTCTTTGCTGCCCATCAAGAAAATGAATTCGTATATTTCGTGCATAGTTATTATGTACCGGTATGCGAACATACGGCAGCGCATACAGACTACATCCATCATTTTAGCGCAGCATTACATAAAGACAACTTTTTTGCCACACAGTTTCATCCCGAAAAAAGCGGGCTACAAGGCGAAATCATTTTACGTAACTTTATAAATCAGTCATTATGATAAAGATTGTACCGGCTATTGACATGATCGACGGCAAATGTGTGCGTCTTACACAAGGCAACTATGATGCCAAAAAGATATACAACGAAGACCCTGTCGAAGTTGCAAAGGAGTTTGAAGATTATGGTATTCGCCGACTGCATGTTGTAGACCTTGACGGTGCAAAAGCAGGACGCATCATCAATTACCGTACCTTGGAGCGTATTGCTTCACGTACTTCTTTGATCATTGATTTCGGAGGAGGCGTAAAATCGGAAGAAGATCTGGTTATTGCCTTTGATAGCGGAGCTCAAATGGTAACCGGGGGTAGTATTGCCGTGAAAAACCCGGATGAATTTACACGCTGGATTAATAAATACGGTAGCGATCGCATTATTCTCGGTGCAGACGCAAAAGATAAGAAGATTGCCGTTGGCGGATGGGAAGAGACAACTTCTGTCGATTTGATTCCTTTTATCAAAGACTATCACGAGAAAGGTATCGTATCGGTAATCTGCACGGATATCAGCAAAGACGGGATGCTACAAGGTCCGTCAATTGATCTTTACAAAGAGATTATGGACAATATTCCGTACATCAAACTAATTGCAAGTGGCGGGGTAAGTAACATTGCCGATATCGAACTGTTGCAAGAGATGGGTATTCCATCGGTAATTGTGGGTAAAGCAATTTACGAGGGAAATATCAAGCTTAAGGATTTGATTCCGTTTAACGATAAAAACGAATAGGGATGCTCGCAAAACGTATTATTCCCTGTCTCGACGTAAAAGATGGGACAACCGTTAAGGGTGTTAATTTTGTAAACTTCAGGGATGCGGGAGACCCCGTAGAACTGGGTGCTCAATATAGTGAGGCCGGTGCCGACGAACTTACGTTCTTAGACATCTCGGCTTCGCATGAAGGACGTAAAACCTTTACTGATTTGATCAAACGAATCGCGCTTCGCATTAATATTCCTTTTACCGTAGGTGGAGGAATCGGTGAAGTGGCCGATGTAGATCGCATGCTGAATGCCGGTGCTGATAAGATTTCGATCAACTCGGCAGCTATCAGAAACCCGCAATTGATCGATCAAATTGCCGGGAGTTTTGGCAACCAGGTGTGTGTTGTGGCTATTGATGCCAACTTTGAAGACGGAATCTGGAAGTGCTATCTCAACGGCGGACGAATCCCTACCGAACGAACCTTATTCGAATGGGCCAAAGAGGCGCAAGAAAGAGGTGCCGGGGAGATTCTTTTTACAAGTATGAGTCACGATGGCGTAAAGCAAGGTTTTGCTAACGATGCATTGGCTCAACTTTCGGAGCAATTACGCATTCCGATCATTGCATCGGGGGGTGCCGGGACTATGGAGCATTTTAAAGATGCTTTCGTTACCGGGAAAGCTGATGCAGCATTGGCTGCCAGTGTATTTCACTTCAAAGAGATTGGTATTCGTGAATTAAAACACTACCTTCGCACTGAGGGAATTCATGTGCGATAAAACAAGTAAACTACTTAAACTGAACGAAAATGAATTTGGATTTCAATAAAATGGACGGAATGATTCCGGCTATTATTCAAGATAATAAAACAGGTAAAGTTTTGATGTTGGGCTTCATGAATGAAGAGGCCTTCGAAAAGACAAAAGCTACAGGCAAAGTAACCTTCTTCAGCCGTACTAAAAACCGTTAGATCGGAAGCGCGTCGTGTAGGGAAAGAGTGTACGACAGCGTTTAGAGCAGGG
>CAMTPD010000400.1 GCA_947074265.1 uncultured Porphyromonadaceae bacterium | reverse complement strand
GAGATCTAACCCAGGACGTACACTCTTTCCCTACACGACGCTCTTCCGATCTCAACCAATACTAATGCGACAGGATTTGAGTTAGGAGCAGCTCCAACTTCACGTTCATACACATTTAATGTAACAGTAGGTTTCTAATTGTAAGTAAACATCACTATGAATTCAATATATAAAATGATAGCCGGAACCGTATCTTCGGTGGTTCTTCTTGCCTCTTGTAGCGACTTTGAAGACATCAACAAAGATCCGAGTGCGGTAACGCCGGAAAAAGCAAAAGCAGAATACTTCCTTAATAATTCGATAATTGAAGCTCAGCAAAATCCAGAGATCGCAGAACGTATCTTCGTTCTTACATGGAAAAGAGCATCACGTTTTGAAAGAGGAAGTGGATTTACATTAGGTGCAGATAACAACGACTATATGAAGTTGTATCTAGGTTCTAGCTATGGTGTTAAATGGCTAAACTCTGCAAACCTAGCTATTACACAAGGTAAAACTCATATTGAGCAAGGTATTGCCGGAGAATATACAAAGAACATTATTCAAATGGCTCGTATCTGGAGAGCTTACGTTGCATCAGAACTAACTGATGGTTTCGGACCTCTTCCTATTCTTGACTCTTTCAACGGAACAACACCTCCATATGATAGTGAAGAAGCTATTTATAAATATATTATAGCTGAACTATCAGACGCTGTTGCTAATCTAGATCCATCAATCGATATGTCAACAGTAAGTAACTTGGATGCTTTCTATGCTGGCAATACTCAAAAATGGGTTAAATATGGTAACTCATTGCGTGCACGTTTAGCAATGCGTTTGTCAAATATTGATCCGGCTTATGCAAAAACTCAATTTGAAGCAGCCGTAAGTGGCGGTCCTTCTACATTGATTACAGAAGCAGGCGATATTGCATGGGTACAAGAAAAAGATGGTTGGGATGCATTGGCAGGTGTAATGTCTCGTCCTTGGAACAGCCAACCGCTTTCTACTACAATTAATAACTTGGCAATTGGTCTAGGTGGTCAAGAGTTTAGTTTTCCTCAACAATATGATGAGGATGGAAAGCCTTTAGATTCAAATATCCCTGAGTTTCTTCAAGAATATGTAAAAGATCCAGAAACTTATCTAGGTCTACGTCTTGACAAGCACTTCCCGCTTACAACAAATGATCCTACGGCCGGATACTTCTTTGATGGTATTCCTGCTACAATCGACCCTCGTGTAGCGAATATGTTTAATATTCCTGGTTATAACGACGGTAAGATTTACTTAGATAATTTAAAGCTTGCTTCTGAAGCAGAATTGATGGATCCGGCAGATAATAGCAAAGTTATGCTTAAGATCCGCACTCAATATTCTTGGAGTACTTGTGTTGCCGGAGTATGGGATGAAAAAGGAGGTTTGTCAGCGAACTATACAAACAATGCTTACAACTTCCCATGTATTTCTAAAGTATATCGTTTGAGCACAAACAAACGTGTGTTCTTCGGTCCATGGGAAACTTACTTCTTAATGGCAGAAGCAGCAGTGTACGGATGGAAAGTTCCAGGTTCTGCAAAAGATAACTACGAAAAGGGAATACGTGCGAGCTTTAACTATAGTAATACGCCTGAAAATAATATAAATAGATTGTTAGACGCTTATTTGAAATCAACAGAATACAACCGTGTAGGTACTTCTGTAAACTTTGATCACACAGTAGAGGCAACTCCTTATTCAATCAGCTATGTTGATGGTTATACTCAACAAGAAGGTACAATGCAGTATGTTTATCCAAAGAACTCAATCTATAAAGGTGGTTCTGTAAACAACGACCAGTTGACTAAGATCATCACTCAAAAGTACTTGGCACAAATGCCTTACTTGCCACTTGAAGCATGGTCTGATCACCGTCGTCTAGGTTTGCCATTTATGGAAAACCAAGCGGTTGAAAAAGATTACAACCCAATGACTCAAGTTCCATTGACTACTGCAACTTCTAAGGATTGTCGTTTAGAGTTCTATCCTAAGCGTTATCGTTACCCTGCAGATTTGCAGATTAACAATAAGCCTGGTTACGAACAAGCTTTACAACTTCTAGGAGGTCAAGACTTGACAACTACTCCATTGTGGTGGAATCTTAAGTAATTGAGATTTTTTATCCGACATAGATTTGATATAAAAAGGGCGACTCATTAATTGGGTCGCCCTTTTTTGTTATTGCATTATCTGTTTTACGATTGTGGTTTTTTTTGATTATATTCGAATTTATTTGACAAAGATGTAAATAGTTTTTACCGATATAACTTTATTATTTATGAATAAAGAGAGAACTTTGTCAAACCAATTAAACGTATCTTATAAAGAAAACTAGTCTAATTTTTGATGAGTAATATATTTAATATCACTGGTTGTGTGTTCACATTGTTTTTATTGGCACTGATTATAGATATACTTTCGAGTCGTTTTTTATTTTAAAGGTCGCTAGCAAAGCAGCGTATCGTATCATGGGCGGTGGGGGGTGGAGCAATTGCAATGTCTATATTCATGGTATACGATGTGTTTTATCCGCTGATCGGATGAGCACACGTCTGAACTCCAGTCACTCCGGCGAATCTCG
>CAMTPD010000399.1 GCA_947074265.1 uncultured Porphyromonadaceae bacterium | reverse complement strand
CCACAAATACCGCGATTGTTGTAAACGACACGCTCAACATGGTCTTAATCACCTCATCTGTTCCTTTCTCACAACCAGCAACAAGCGAAAGTCCTTTTTCTCTATACTGTGTTAGATTTGCCGTTACAATGATCGAACTGTCAATCATCATCCCCAGAGCAAGAATCAATCCTGAAAGAGAGATGATATTGAGCGACATCTTGAATAAATAAAAGAACAGAAAACTAATCACGATAGACACAACCATACTAATACCAATCACCGCCGGCGACTTCACATCGCCCAAGAACAGAACAGCTACAATACAGATAAAAACAAAGCCCAGCAACAGATTCTGTTTCAAGTTCGATATTGTGTAATTGAGAAGTTCTGTTTGATTACGCGTAATCGATAACTCAATATCCGGATACATTTCGCTGAAAGTTCCGATTACATTGTCTAACGAAGTCTGCATGTTTGCGATATTCTCATCAGCTTGCTTAATCGCCGCAAGCGTAACGGCACGTCGACCTCCTGCAAAAGACGCCCCCTGCTGCTTTTGTGCCGCAAGATCGACCTGTGCAATATCTTTCAACTGATAGATACGCCCGTTTTTATTGATGTAGATGTTTTGAACATCTTCGAGCGTACGTAGCAACGACGAGAGCTTAATATTGTATTCATAAAAACCATCGCGCACAATCATGCTCCCCGGTTCTACGTTATTGGCAGCAAGAAGATTCTCAATCTCATCGAGCGTAATTCCCGTCATCTTCAGCTTATTCATATCGGGAACGATTTGAAGCTGCTGACTCATTACGCCGGTTACATCCACCATTGCCACTTCGGGCAACTGCTCAATGCGACGTTTTATTACTGTTTCGGCAAACTCACACAGCCCCAAGAACTTTGTTTCATTGGTCTTTTCAAACGCAACATCATCTTTCAATGTAAGATTAAGGCAGAATACCGGTATATCGGTCGCACTGGCTTTGATGACACGTGGGCGCTCTACCGAACGAGGCAAACGACTCATTGAAGCATCAATCTTTTCGTTTACCTCAATAAAAGCCAAGTCCGTATCGGTACCATAATCAAAGTTTAATTTGATGATCGATTGTCCGTCGCGCGTTTCACTCATGATATCACGCAAGTGTCCTACCTGCATCAACTCTTGGCGAATGGGTTTCACTACCGTATTCTCAAGCTCTCGGGCCGAAGTGTTGTCACCCGCTACTTGCACGGTAATTTCAGGGATAGCAATATCCGGCAGCAACGATACCGGTATTGTAAAATAGGTTATAAGTCCGATAATAAAGAAAGCCAGGAAAGCCATTATCACTGCAATCGGACGATTAAGTAAGAATCTAATCATAATTGGTCTACTACGGTTACAGGAGCTTCATGCGCAAGATTAATATTACCCGATACAATCACCGTATCACCGGGCACAAGTCCGTCGGTTATTGTATACGATGTAGAGTTTTCCAGTCCGGTATCGACATACACCCACATAGCTAAATTATCTTTGAGTGTAAACACCACCTTGCGACCTGTACGCAACACCACTGCTTCTTTGGGCACTACCAACTGTTTTCCAAGCGAACGCTGTACATTTACCCGTACGTTCATCCCCTCAAACAAGTCGGCACTAGCCGGCACCGATGCTACCACCTTTACCATACCATTGGCATCTACAATCGGGTTCACCTCCGTTACCTGACCGGAGATCACTTTATCTTGATACGCATAAGGTCTTATTTCTACCCTGTTGCCACGTTGAATCAAAGGCAACTCACTCTCCAATACCGAAAACTCCACACCTAGTCCGCTGTTACCGATAACAGAGCAGAAAGGATCCGATGTAGAAGGAGTAGACAATTGCTTTGCAAAAAGATTAGCAACCGTACCGTCGAAAGGAGCAGTAAGTACCGCGTTATTCATCTCGTACTGGGCAAGATCAAGTTGAGAGACCGCTTTGTCATAACCACTCTTTACCTTTGCCAGCTTCATGATATCGGCAGGAATTGCCAACGAGTCTTCGAGCGAATAGCCTTGCCCTATCAAAACATCTTGCAATTCGAGTTTCGAACGCATCAAATCGTCTTTCGACTGATTCAGTTTATGCTGAAGTTTAAACTTATCGAGCTCGGCAATCTTATCGCCTTTTCGCACTCGATCACCATTTTTTACATAAATCTTTGAAATAATTTCAGCGGAAGTAAAACGCAGATCTACAATCTGACTGGCAGAAAGCTTACCGTTACTCACCAGTTCATGCATAAAATCTGTCGATTCGAGAATCATTGTGGTTACTTTATTCGGGTCGGTCGGAAGAACTGTTTCCACAGAACTACTTTCACTACTAGAGTCTGTTGAGTTTACACAAGACACAAAGCTACAATTAACGGCTAAACTAGCCAGCATAATAATCCGGCAACCATCCATTTTCATCGTATTAAATTTTTAATAATTACTCTACAAATTTCAATAAGCGATCTGATCTAAAGACTAAAGGATAATCGGTTTCAACACTTCGAGAAAACAAAACCCAATTAATCTTTCCTTCAATATTTTGCTCGGGAACAAAACCTATAAATCTGCTATCTATTGAATTATTACGGTTATCTCCA
>CAMTPD010000398.1 GCA_947074265.1 uncultured Porphyromonadaceae bacterium | reverse complement strand
TACCGAATATTGAAGAAGTTTTTTCGAAACCTTTTTGCTTGCTTGTGGGTATGGATGACCTGCCGTCATTGCAAATGCTAACCCTAAAAATAATGCCACAGCCGGAGAAATAAAAGGCATAAGGCATAAGATACACAGAATGATAAAGATGATTCTGTTGTTTTTGGCAATACATGCCGTAAGCTTATTCATATTTTAATTCTTATATGTTAAAGGCATATTACAGTCTTCTCGAAGAGCTCCGGTTAAGATCTTTTTGCGGAGAGGTTTCATCCGCAATTCGTATCCACCATATTACTTCTAAAGCATTGTAAAAAAAGAGTGAAACAACGGTTTATTTCTGTTGCTACAAATTTACACTCCTATTTTCGGATATGCCAATACTAAATATGAATAACCAATAATCAAAAGTTATAATGATATAAGGGTAGGGAGTCGTTAAAACTGTCCGGTAATGTAACGGATAAAGTTCTCTTCCAATCCGCCAGCTTTACCTTGCGATTGTACTAACGAAAACATCCGTTCGCACTCGAAGTCCGTCACATCGATGATCTTAAACTTTCCGGCAGCAATCTCGTTTTTCACGGCTTGAATTGATACAATGCCCAAGCAGTCGGTATTCTCAAGAAAGAGCTTGATCGACTCGGTGCTTCCGAGCTGTATCAGTATGTTGAGTGATGAAATCTTTATTTGATGTTTTGCGAGTCCCACTTCGAGCACATCCAGTGATCCCGAACCGTTTTCCCGTATAACCAATGGTAATTGTTTGAGTTCTTCGAGCGTGATTTCATCGTACTGGGCCAGAGAGCTTTCGGTACTCGTAACCACTACGAGTTCGTCCTTTATAAACGGAGTGTAACGTAAATTTAACAAACGGCTACTTCCCTCTACCATCCCCAAGTCGATGCGGTGTTCGATCAGCGCGCGTTCGATGTCGCGGGTATTTCCATTAATAAGAGAAACTTTGATATTGGGGAACTTCTTAATAAACGTAGCAAGATATGGCGGCAATACATACTGCGCAATCGTCGTACTGGCACCCAATCGCAGTTCGCCCACATAGTTTTCATTCAAGATATTCATTTCAAAGTCGAGTTGTCGGTAAGCATTAAGTATGGTTTCGGCATGCGTAAGCAACAACTTACCGGCGTGTGTAAGCGAAATTTTATTTCCCATACGCTCAAAAAGTTGCATTTTGTACTCATGCTCCAATTCTTGTATGTGTTTACTGATTGCAGGCTGACTGATAAACAACTCCTTCGAAGCCTTAGTAAAGCTCAAATTATAGGCTACACTTTGAAATACCCGTAGGCGAAAATCGATCATAGTATGAATAACTTGTTGATTTGTCGAATTTACGCAATAATTATTGCTACTCCAATAGCGGGTATTAATAAAGGATAAATGTTGCAACCCGGAGAACCCTCATTGTTTTCTATAGAGAGGGTATCATTTATAAATAAAATCTGTATGAGAAAGATTGCTTTTTTAGCTTTGGTAGCTATGTGTATTTCCATGTCTACTTGGGCACAAACATTTACGCTCAAAAGCAAAGACATTCAAGGACAAGCAACAATGGAGCAAGTTTTTAATAGTTTTGGCTGTGTAGGAAAGAACATATCGCCACAGCTTCATTGGGTAAATCCACCGGCAGGAACCATGAGTTATGCCATCAATATGTATGATCCCGATGCACCTACCGGTAGTGGATGGTGGCAATGGGTGGCATTTGACATTCCGGCTACAGCAACAGAGTTTGTTACCGGCGCCGGAGATGTTGTTAAGAACTTAGCACCCAAAGGAACCATCCAAAGTTTGAATGATTACGGAGGTTACGGATACGGAGGTCCTTGTCCACCCGAAGGAGATGGAATCCACGAATACATTTTCACGGTGTATGCACTGAAAGTTCCTACGTTGGGCTTGACAAAAGACGCAAATCCGGCTATGGTTGGCTTCTATATCAATGCAAATACCATTCAGAAAGCCTCGTTGGTGATGTACTATCAACGCGACAAAAAATAAGAATCATGCATACGCTTTGGTCAAAGAGCGTTATAGCAACAAATCTCATCTGTATCAGGCAGATGAGATTTGTCTTTTTTATGCTAAGGTTCTTTGCATATACATCAGGCAAAAGCCTTTTATAAGTCCTTTCAAACACATTTTGATCAGATTCGAAGGCTGTTTTATCTTGAGAATATATCTTAATAATTATCCTTTAGATCATAGCTGGTCAAGAATGTCCCAATACAAAGAGTTCATCTTTTTAAAATTGAATAATAATTATAAAATGAGTTATTTGCGAATCGAAACTGGTGAGCTTAATTAAATTTGTTCGCATAGAGAATTAACAAAATCAGCAGTAAACAAATTCATTTACTTTAAAGCATAAGATATACATGAAAAAGCATTTGGCATTATTTGCGCTAGTAGCAGCAAGCGCGTGCACTACGCCACAATCATCACCCGTAGGGTCGTGGGTGCAGCCCATACCGGGAATGGAAAATCAACAACAAGGAGTAACGCTGAAAAAAGGAGGAGAAGCCGAATCGATCAATATGGCAACTCTGAAATTCGATAAGTGGCGTGTCAAGGGAGATTCGCTTTATT
>CAMTPD010000397.1 GCA_947074265.1 uncultured Porphyromonadaceae bacterium | reverse complement strand
AAAGGTAAGACAATTAATTTGAAAAGTTTTCAGCCTTATGAATTTTAAAGAGCTCTCAAAGTCAATACTCAAAGTAGTATTACCCCTATTTTTTGGAGTTGCATTATTTTGGTATTTGTATCGTCAAGTAGATATGAATGCGATATGGCATGTGTTGAAAGAGGGTGTAAAATATGATATCTTGTGTGTCTCTCTTCTATTTGGTGCTATGGCAAATATTATCAGGGGGTATCGATGGAATATCTTGATTAAAACGTTAGGAGAGAAGCCTCGTAAAATCAATTTAATATGTGCCGTACTTGGTAGTTATGCAATTAATTTGATTTTACCTCGGATTGGCGAATTTTGGCGTTGTGGTGTAATTACTCAATATGCGAATATATCATATAGTAAGTTATTCGGGACATTAGTTATTGATCGATTGGCCGACACGATAACAGTTGGGCTATTAGTTCTGTCTATTTTTACATTTAATATTGAGTTCTTCTCTCGATTTTTCGCTGATCATCCTGATTTACTCACAGGTTTTCATAAATTTATTGATTCGAGTTGGATATATATTGTTGTATGTATATTGGCGGCTCTTACTTGGATCATTATCAGATATTTTAAGCATGTAGGTATCGTTGCTCGAATAATAGATGTAGTAAAAAATATTTGGACAGGCATTAAAACAGTATGGTATATGAAAGAAAAGTTTATGTTCCTGTTATGTACGGCAGGAATATGGATTGGTTATTTCTTTTTCTTTTATACTACTTTTTATGCTTTTGATTTTACAAAAGACTTAGGTGTTGATATTGGTCTTATAGCTTTTGCAATGAGCAGTGTCGGTGTTGCTGTTCCTGTTCAGGGAGGAATTGGTCCTTGGCATTTTATGGTAATCTCTACACTTGTCTGTTTTGGTGTTACAAACTTAGATGCTTCAGCTTTTGCACTGATTGTGCATGGAGTACAAACGATATGGACCGGACTTATAGGATTAGCTGCAATTATAGCATTGCCGTTGATCAATAAAAAGTCCGTTAAATCAAATAATTAATAAATATGGCTGCAGAAGAAATCAAAAATTTGACTCCGCAGAATGTATGGAGGTATTTCTACGAATTTACTCAAATACCTCGTACAACCGGACACATGGAAGCTGTAGTAGCTTATGTTGTTTCATTTGGGGAAAAACTAGGTCTCGAAACTCTTGTAGATGAAGTTGGAAATGTATTGATACGTAAGCCTGCTTCGAAAGGAATGGAAAACAGTAGAACTGTAATCCTTCAAGCTCACTTAGACATGGTTCCGCAGAAAAATAGCGGAGTTGAACATGATTTTCTTACTGATCCTATTCAGGCTTATGTGTCGGGAGAGTGGGTGAAAGCGAAGGATACAACGCTAGGTGCTGATAATGGTATTGGTGCTGCTACTATGATGGCTATTCTAGAGGATAATACATTGACACATGGTCCACTTGAGGCCTTATTCACCATTGATGAAGAGGTAGGAATGGTAGGAGCCGTTAATCTAAAATCTGGATTTTTGAAAGGATCTATAATGATTAATACTGATTCAGAGAAAGATGGCGAACTATTTGTAGGCTGTGCCGGTGGGGCAGATATTAATGTGTCGTTTCAATACAAAGACGACTATGAAATACCAGAAGGAGATATTGCTATCAAGCTGTCCTTGACAGGTTTGAAAGGCGGACACTCCGGTGTAGATATTCATCTTGGGCGTGCTAATGCAAATAAACTGCTAGTACGTTTCTTGAAAGAAGCTGTGATGGATTATGGGGCTCGTTTGGCTTCGATCAATGGCGGTTCTTTGCGTAATGCTATTCCTCGTGAGGCTTTTGCAGTTGTTACCATTCCAGGAGATAACGTAGAGGCTTTTTGGGAACTTGTTGCAGATTATCAAGATGTATTTAGAGAAGAATATGCAGGTATTGAATCTAATCTTCAGTTTGATGCAGAGAGTGTGGATCTTCCAGCATTTCTTATACCTGAGGAAATTCAAGATGCTTTAATCAATGCCGTTGAAGGATGCCAAAATGGGGTGATTAGTATGCTTGCAGATTTTCCAGGAACTGTGGAAACGTCAAGTAATCTTGCTGTTGTAGAATCTGAAGAGGGGGCAATTCAAATTCGTTTCTTAGTGCGTAGCTCTTCGGAAACAAGGAAACTTGCATTATGTTCATCTTTAGAAAGTGTTTTTGCTTTGGCCGGAGCTAAAGTGGAATACGGAAATGCATATCCGGGATGGCAACCGAATATAAATTCAGAGCTACTAAAGATAACTTCAAAAGCATACGAAGATTTATTTGGTATTATACCAGAAGTTAAGGTTATGCATGCAGGATTAGAATGTGGAATTATAAAGGCTCAATATCCTGATCTTGATATTGTATCTGTAGGTCCTACTCTGCAATATCCGCATTCTCCGGACGAGCAGCTTAATATACCATCTGTTGTCAACTTTTATAGAATGATGATTGAGGTGTTGAAAATGATTTGATTGATCTTAACTATTATATAAGCACGCTATGGTTGACTAATTGTTAGCTTTAGTGTGCTTTTTTATTTGAAGTAGGACATAAAAGTAGAGGATTACCTCGAAAGGTAATCC
>CAMTPD010000396.1 GCA_947074265.1 uncultured Porphyromonadaceae bacterium | reverse complement strand
TTTTAGTTTTATTTTCTGAAGTTACTTTCTCAGTTGTAGGCATAATTTTATGCTTTTGTTTTTTTACCTCATTATATTTTTTCTTTAATCCATTAAGAATCAGGAATTTCTCTTCAAGAACTTTAAATTTATCAATAAAAATCAATTTATTTGGTTTTTCAGTATTAACACTCGTAGCAAAGAAATCCTCTGTATTAATATTTGGTATTATAATTTCATTCTTAAATATTTCATTAGCATTTTGGCCTTTTATCTTATTATTAGGTAGTTCAAATGCTTCTCTCTGTAATTGCTCATGTAATTTTAATTTGAAATATAATTCTTGTGTATTTCCTAAATTTTTAGCTGAATCAAGTTGCATAGATGTCAAAGCATTGCCCTTTGAATTTGCAATTAAGCGATTTATATTGGATTCTGAGAAATCTACAAAAGGTGTAAATCGCGATTCCTTTAGTTTGCTTTTTTTATGATTATTTGGCGAGAAAAAATTTCCAAGTTCTCTTTTGACATATTCTAATTTTTCAATTTCCTCTTTATTAAATTGAAGTGCAATTGTGCGAGCATCGTAATCTTTCCCTAATTTATCAATAAAAGAGTTTATCATACGTTGGTTTATAATATCTTCATCTCTGAAGTTATTGCTTGTTCATCTGGGGTTTGATCAGCAAATAATGAATCAAAACTTCGCGTATATCGAAGAGATGCATCTTTGAAAACTTTCTCATATCGATCGAAAACAGGAGTCAATTGCTTTTTCTCTTTATTCTCTTTTCGCGTCAAAACCTTTCGAGCTTCTCTGCCTTTATCGATTGTATAAACAGGTTTGCCCAACATCTTCGCAACAAAACGAATCGCTTTGGTACGAATCACGTCATGCAAGTCAAGAACAGCATCTGCCTGCTTCATCCATTGATATATATATAAGTTAAGGCGAATCAGACATCGCTGATCGCCTTTTATATCTATACCATGTACTTCTACATTAGGAGGTAGTTGCTGAAATAAATTGGTTAAAAACGGACTGGTCAATACTATGAAACGATCGTCCGGATTTTGTTTTGCAGCAGAATAAATAACAGGAATAGTCATCGCAACATCCCCGATTGCCGAAAAACGAACCACTAAATATGTAGCCATGTAAACTTATTTGTTTCCGTAAAGAACTGGGTTTAATGAAGGATCGTTATACATCTTCATTTGCTTATACACCTTCATATATTTCTTTCCGGCTGCAATATCTGCCAATAATTGATCCAATGCTGAAGTTAAATCTTGCTTTTGCTCCAATAGAATATCAAGTTTCTTTTGACAAGCCGCAATATGATCCGCATCAACATCTGTACGAGTCACTTCTTGTTGCATGTGGTAAATCTTCAATACAAGAATAGACAAACGATCCACAGCCCAAGCCGGACTTTCTGTATTAATAGTTGCATTTTCACTTACAACAACATCTTTATATTGATCAAGGAAGTAGCTATCAATCAATTCTACCAGATCTGTGCGATCTTGGTTGCTTTTATCAATTCGTCTCTTCAATACCAATGCATCGACCGGATCAATATTCGGGTCACGAATAATATCCTCAAAGTGCCATTGCACGGCATCGATCCAGTTTTTCAAATACAAATAATATTCGATACTTTTAAATTCGAACGGATTGTTCATGGGAGCGTCTACATTATCCGTAATGTGATAATCAGAGGTAGCACGCTCAAATATAGGGTATGCTAATTCAGAAAACTTCATATAAACTGGGTTTTGAGATAAGTAAAAGACAAATGTAGCAAAACTTTCTGTATATACGGAAATCAATAAAATTAATACATACATTTGAGGCTCAATATCAATTGATAATACAAAGAACACATGAAAATTGTAGCAGATCAGAAAATACCTTTTCTTGAAGGTGTATTTACCGGATCAGCAACTTTAATTGCACTTCCGGCCAAGGAAATTACATCAGAAATAGTTCACGATGCTGATGCTTTACTTACACGCACCACAATACACTGCACCGAAGAATTACTAAACAACAGTAGTGTCCGATTCATATCAACTTGCACCATTGGATATGATCACATCGACACAAACTATTGCAAAGAACATCATATTCAATGGCAAAATGCACCCGGATGCAATGCAGGTTCCGTTGGTGAATACTTTGCGGGAGTCATAGCCTCGCTTACACTCAACAAAGATTATAACTTCAAAGACAAAACAGTAGGAATTGTAGGAGTTGGCAACACAGGTAAAGCTGTGTTGAATGTATGCAATGCACTTGGTATTAAAACCTTGCTCAATGACCCACCACGAGCAAGAGCAGAAAAAGAAAATTCCTCTTTTGTATCACTAGACACCATTGCTTCCGAATGTGATGTGATCACATTTCACGTACCATTATATAAAGAAGGAGAAGACAAAACAGTGCATTTAGCAGACACAAACTGCTTTCGCAAACTCAAGAAAAAACCTTTAATTAGCAATGCTTGTCGAGGTCATGTAATTGATAATACTGCATTATATGAAGCTAAACAAAACGGTTTGATTGACGATTATGTACGTGATTGTTGGGAGAAAGAGCCCGAAATCAATCCCGAACTATTAAAAGAATGTGC
>CAMTPD010000395.1 GCA_947074265.1 uncultured Porphyromonadaceae bacterium | reverse complement strand
GTTGTTCTTGGTGGTCCGTTTGCAATATTGGGTGAATACATTCGATTGCCATTTAAAAGTGCAGTGAAGAAGTATCCGATCAATTTGTTAAATAAAGATACATAGATTAAAACTTCTACACTGGAGAATAAATCGTGTGTGGTAGGTATTTGTCTCATTGCTCGTGCCAGAATGCTCGAGTTAATGTAGTTATATAAACGAATGAATAGAATTATTAGAATCCTTAGTGCTCTTACCGGAGCTTTTATTTTGACCGCTTGTGGTGATACAGAAAAGGCAGATGCTGATTCTTGTTTGTGGAAACCTTTTCCGGCTATTTCGGCTCAAGAAGATTATCCATCTATTGGAGTTTCTGCCATGTATGCAGGAGTAAATAATGGATGTCTTTTTATGGCAGGAGGTGCAAACTTCCCGAATGTTCCTGTTGCAGATGGTGGAAAGAAAGCTTATTACAAACAAATCTTTACAAAGCGTGTAAGTGCTGAAGACTCAAAATGGGTTTATGCAGGAGACTTACCGGTAACAGCGGCTTATGGTGCTAGTATTTCTACTCCTTCGGGTATTGTATGTTTAGGCGGAAACAATGAATCGGGGGCATTTAACTCTGTTTTGCGTTATGTGATTAGTGAAACAGGATTGTTGCAGAAGTGTGATTCTTTACCTCAATTGCCTTGCAAGATGGATAATTTCGCTGCGGCAAACAATGGCAATGTAATCTATGTAGCCGGAGGCAATATCGACGGAGTACCGGGGAATCGTGTTTTTTGTTTAGATCTAGATAGGCTTGCTACAGGCTGGTCTGAGTTGAGTGCGTTTCCGGGTTTGCCACGTGTGCAACCGGTTCTTACTTTCCAACAAGCAAAAGGTAGGAATGTGCTAGTTATTGCCGGTGGTTTTTGTGGTTATACAGATCGCAATGAGAATCCGGAAGTTGCCAGCGATATTGCTGTATTTGATTTAGAGAATAATACTTGGAATATAAGACGCGGGCCAGTGTCTCCTTCTCAAAATACAATTGCATTGGGCGGTGCTTGTGCTATTGCGCTGAATGACTCACTTTCTTTATATACGGGTGGGGTAAATGATTCGATCTTTCTTTCGGCATTAAATCGAGAAAAAGAGATGAAGATTGCTCGAGCAAATGAGTCTGTAGAAGTTTTGGACTCGCTAATGCGTGTACAACGAGATTATTTGCTTGAACCGATATCTTATTATCAGTTCAATCCTTATACGTTGGTATATAATGTAGCGAGTGATAGTTGGCGTATTGCCAAAAAAGATATGGCTACAGCAAGAGCTGGAGCTATGATGGTAGCTTCAGACGAGATTATTTATTTATTCAATGGGGAAGTAAAACCCGGAGAACGAACAGCTGATAATCAGATGATTTCTAAAACATGTATTCGTGATTGATCTTTTTGATCGGAATCAAATATTACTCAAACGACAAATAGTGTACTAAGCGCTGTTTGTCGTTTTCTGTAAATTCCTCAAGCATCATTAATTCATTCCAACCGGCTACTTTTTTTCGATGCTTTAATAAATACTGAATGGCTTTCGACTGTTTGAATGAAATGTATGGATGTTGTGCCAGTGAGTCGGGAGAAACCTTATTGATTTGTATTTTCTTTATATGTAACTGTGGTGTGTGTAGCCATGATTGAAACTTTTGAATATGAAGCGAATCTATTCCACGTATTTCATACAGTTGACGGATTGAATAATATCCACCTAACTTATTTCCGTATTGTATGATTCTTTTGGGTGTTGTGGTTCAGATTCCCGGTATCATCTTTAGCTCGGTAGAGTCTGCGAGCTTGAGATCTACAAGAATTCCCTTTTTATATTTTGGTTGATATTCGTAGCTGCTTTGATTTATCGAAGTCTTCTTTTGTAGGCCCTGAGGCTGGTCGTTTGCTTTAATAGTAGCACCTTCTTGGTCAAGAATAAAAAAAGAGCTTCCGATTGTCATGCCTATAATAAGCAAGACAATCAAAGCTCTTTTTTCTTTATATGTAAAGTAAAACAGGTCTTTCAATGTATTCATAAATGTGGTATTAGAAATAGGTCTTTCTTGCTATGACTGGAAGAACTTAAAAGCTCCCAATTCATTTAAGAAGATAAGGGCGATCGCTGCCGGAGCAATGTAGCGAAGTACAAACGAGAACCCATTAAAGAAGTAGAAAGGTGCCGTACCATTGTTGGTTAGTTCGGCTTTCAATACTTTCTTGTCTATTCTCCATCCTACAAAGTAGCAGATAAGCATACCACCGATTGGAAGCATAACTTTAGCTGTTACGAAGTCGAGTAGTCCGAATACTGTAAGTCCAAATATGGTGTTTTCTTTTAGAACACCAAAGGAAAGCGTGCTTAATACACCTAGAACCATAACGATTCCGGTAACGATCCAAGCAGCTTTTTTACGCTCTATTTTGAGTTCTTCATTTACAAATGCAGTAGCTACCTCGTGCATTGAGATTGTTGATGTAAGGGCTGCTACAGCTAGAAGTAAATAAAAGATAGTAGACCAGAATATAGAGAATGGCATTTGTTGGAATACATTTGGAAAGGTAATGAATACAAGTTCTGTTCCTTGCGAATGTGCAATTCCAAAGCTAAATACTGCCG
>CAMTPD010000394.1 GCA_947074265.1 uncultured Porphyromonadaceae bacterium | reverse complement strand
GGCCCGAGAGTTTTGATGCCAAGCTCGCTGGAAATAAACTGTATATGATCATTGTACTTCTCGGTGTGTATTGGCTTGCAACGTTAAATACATTCAGAGGAATGAAGTCATCTTCTAAGCTAAGTACACTTGGAGGTTTGTTCGGAACCATCATTCCGGGTGCTATCTTGATTATCTTAGCTATTGTTTATTTGTGTATGGGCAAACCGGTTTATTTACCATTGGATCAACCGTTCTTCCCCGACTTTACAGACTTCAACAACTTTGTATTGGCTGCTAGTATCTTCTTATTCTTTGCCGGAATGGAAATGCAAGCTGTTCACGTTGAAGACATGAAGAATCCGACAAGAAATTATCCTCTTTCTATTTTGATCGCTACTGTGATTGTGATTGTCATTTTCGTACTTTGTACACTTGCTGTTGGTATTATTATTCCAGAAAAAGACATTAACCTTACACAGACCTTATTAATCGCTTATCGAGACTTCTGGGCATCAATCGGACTTCCTTGGATGGGAAATATCATGGCAATTATGCTTGCCTTCGGTGTACTTGGTCAAGTTAGTGTTATCATTGCAGGTCCTTCTGCCGGTCTTTTGTCTGTAGGTAAAGCTGGTTATTTACCAAAATCATTGCAAAAAACAAATCAACATGGAATTCAAGTGCCTATTCTTTTATTCCAAGGTATTTTTGTTACCATTCTTACTTTTGTAATGACTGTACTACCGTCTGTACAATCAGCATATCAAATACTTGGTCAATTGGCAACAATTATTTATTTGATTATGTATATCATCATGTATATTGCTGCTATTAGATTGAGATATACCCAACCGAATAAGATCAGACCATTTAAGATTCCTGGTGGATCTGTTGGTATTTGGGTAGTTGGCGTACTTGGTTTGTTTGGTGCTATTGCTGCAACCATTGTAAGCTTTATTCCTCCATCACAAATCAGTACCGGTAGTCCTGCTACATATGTAGGTATATTAATCTTTGGAACACTGTTCTTTGGTGTTATTCCTTTCATTATTTATGCAAAACATAAAAAAGAATGGAAAGATCCGAATTCAGACTTCGAACCATTTGATTTTGAATTGGAAGGACGCAAACCTAGTCAAGTTTCAAAATGGCCTGCGGGATATGTTCCTACAGCAGATGTTGAAAAGCCGGAGGCTTAAACAGATAGAGAAATGATTATATATCTTCTTTCTTTTGTTGAATTGATTGATTCATTCATAAAGGAAAGAAGATATTATAAGAGAATAAATATGGAATAGTGATATATGGGGAAAATAAGAATCGGAATAAATGGGTTTGGACGAATTGGACGAATGATTTTACGAGAAGCTCTTAAACGTGATGATATAAAAGTAGTTGGAATCAATGATCTTTTGGGAATCGAGAATATTGCTTATTTATTGAAATACGACACACCGCATCATCGAATTAATGATGAAATTTATATAGACAAAGACTTACTTATTATATCTGGAAATGCAATACGAATCACATCTGAATGTAATCCCGCTAATTTAAGATGGGATGATGTGAATGCAGAGTTTGTAATAGATGCAACAGGTCGGTTTTTAACGAGAGATTTAGCAAAACTACATATCGATGCAGGTGCACAATTCGTTGTCATGTCTGCTCCGTCGAAAGATGAAACTCCTATGTTTGTCTGTGGTGTTAATCATGATTGTTATGCCGGAGAACAAATAGTTTCTAATGCTTCTTGTACTACAAATTGTTTAGCTCCGATTTCTAAAGTGCTGAACGATGAGTTTGGTATTGTAGAAGGTTTAATGACAACCATTCATCCGGTTACAGCAACGCAGAAAACGGTCGACTCTGTTTCAACGAGAGATTACAGAGCCGGTAGAGCTGCCAATGCGAATATAATACCCTATACTACAGGTGCCGCAAAATCAATTGAAAGAATTATTCCTTCTTTAAGGGGGAAGCTCACCGGTATTTGTTTTCGTATACCTACGTTGGATGTTTCGGCTATTGATTTAACTGTGAAGTTGGCCAATGAGGTTTCGATGACAGATATTTGTAGCACTATAAAAAATGCATCAGAAACATGCTTTAAAGATATCATAGGCTATACTGAAGACTTGGTTGTATCGTCTGATTTTATGGGGGATATAAGACCTTGTATTTTTGATGCTAAAGCGAGTGTCGCACTTAATGATTCTTTTGTAAAGATTGTTGCGTGGTATGATAATGAAATAGGTTATTCAAATCAATTGCTAGACTTGATTTTATATATAAAAAGGAAAAATCGTTTATAACGATAAATAGTGGTTTTTTAGAGTTGTTTCTATTTACACCGGATACATTGCATTGTGCTTCGTATCCGGTGTTTTCTTTTTATTTTTTCCAGAAGCTTTCGATCTCTTCTAAGGTTTTACCTTTAGTTTCGGGAACGAATTTCCAAACAAACCATGCTGCAAGTATACCCATTGTGCCGTATAATGCATAGGAGAACCCGTGGTGAAAATGCTCGGTCAAATAAGCATTTTCATTGAGAATAGGGAAACTCCATGATCCATGGAAATTGGCGAGCGATTTTACACTTACTGCGATTGAAAATGCTCAGCGAATGGAGCTCGGAAATATTTCTGCA
>CAMTPD010000393.1 GCA_947074265.1 uncultured Porphyromonadaceae bacterium | reverse complement strand
GAAGAATTGCGGTACAATCATTGCGGTTATTACCCCAACTGTCATCCCCCAAAAATATCCACTCCCATTGAAACGCCACCAATACCAATTCAAAAAGTTTGCTGCAATATATCCACCATAAAGTGCAGATACAATCCACTGAAGTACTGAGTTAATATTCTCAACAAAGAAACCAAAACATGTGCTAACAACTACAACCAATACCGAAACCAAATAACTTGCGCGTATTTGTGTTTTTGCAGATGCAGATGGATTAATATATTTCAAATAAATATCATTAACGATATAAGCAGGTGCGGCATTAACCGTAGAAGCAAATGTTGACATAAATGCAGCTAACAGTCCGGCGATAAGCAAGCCGGCTAGCCCTACAGGGACAAATTCACTGATAGCTCGTGGTAGAATCGTTTCAAAATCTACAGCACTACCCATTGCTTTAAAGTCTTCACTAAAGAAGACAATGGCAAGAACAGTAAAGCCCATAATCATCAAATAACGAGGAATCAACAACACAACCGGTACAGATCCACTCATCAAAGCAGCTTCTCTTGGTGTTTTACAAGATAAAACTTTCTGCATATCGTAATTGGGAGCAGGACCGGCCATACTCATAAATATACCTTTGAAAAGCATCATCATTACAATAATTGTAAACAGACCATATTGATCTTTCGCCATTCGCTCTGTTACTGCCGGAAGTAATGCTGACCAATCTAAGTCTAATTCCCATCCAAAAAATGGAGTATCCCATCCTACCGGAACATGCATTGATAATATTTCAGGTGAAACCTTTGTCATCGCTATAAAAGCTATCACAAGTCCAGAAACTGTCATAATTGCAAATTGAACAACATCAGTCCACACAATACTAAGCATACCTCCTAGCATCACATAAAATGTTGCTATTGATGTAAATACAATCCCATACATATGAGGAACATATTCTGGCGGAATATTCAATGGTATATATTGTGAGACTTCACTCCATGGGAAGAAAATCTCCATAAATTTACCAATACCGATAAATCCATAACTTAAAAATCCAATTACACCAATTATTGCATATAACACTACAATTGTATGCGATAAATTGGCTCCTTTTCCATATCCGAATCGAGTTCTAATCCACTCGGCACCCGTAAGAACATTTGAGCGACGTAGCCAAATAGATAAATAGATCATCAAAAATATCTGATTAAATACTGGCCACAACCATGGAATCCATAAACTTTTGAGGCCATATACAAAGGCAAGATACACCATCCACATAGTACCCGAAATATCAAACATCCCTGATGCGTTTGACAAACCAAGCATATAAAACGGAAGTGTTTTACCTCCTAGAAAATAAGAATCTAAATTCTTAGATGCCCTCTTTTTTAATATTAATCCGATTATTATCATCACGACTAAATACATAGCAATGATAATAATATCAATTAGTTGTAATTTCATAAATATAAAGTATCAGGTTATTTTACTGCAATTGTTGAGATCATTCCTAAATTGTCATAATCATGAAGTTCCCAAATCTTTTGACCATTTGCATCAATTTCGAATACTTGAGCATTCGTTTTTCGCATTGATTTCTCGGCATGTCCTGGCCAATTACAAACATAATATCCCTTATTTGATGATGGATATAACTGAGCAACAAAGAATAGTTGAGTATTATCGATATCTTTTTCTCCTACTCTTTTTACCACTTCCCCTTTTTCAAAATCCAATTCGACCCATGAGTGAGCATCACCACATGCAACGATATAGTTACCATTAGGCAGCTCTAGTGATGAAAAAGGATTCCCTTCGACTGTCACTTTCTTCACTAGATTACCATTGATGTCTACTTCGCAAAGTTCTGAAGTACCAAACAATGGAATCATATAGTTACCTTTCTTGTTTTTTGTAATTTGTCTAAATTGAGAATGAGGCCCTTCAATTCCTGTATCGAAAGTTGTTTCGGAAACAATCTTTCCGTTATCATCTACTTCCATAATTTTGGCAGGTTTCCCACACCATGCTATCAAAGTATTTCCATTATCCAAAACTGTTGCTGTCTGCATTTCCGTACCTTCTGGACTTTTTA
Source organism: uncultured Porphyromonadaceae bacterium (assembly GCA_947074265.1). GTDB lineage: Bacteria > Bacteroidota > Bacteroidia > Bacteroidales > CAMTPD01 > UBA12018. Next base: position 565 of record CAMTPD010000393.1, on the reverse strand, counting down.
TATCCCAGATCACTCTTTTATCTGGAGCTATTTTTGAGGCTCCTTTCGAATACGCAAAAACTACATTTCCATTTTTATCAAAGCCTAAAGAATTGCACTCTGTTCCTTTATCAAGAACATATTCCCATTCTATATTCTTAGATTGCTTGTCTAGCACGACTATCTTGTTCCAGCCCGATCCGCTAAGCAATAATTTAGAGTCTTGTTTGGGTTCTACATTACATGAAGCAAGTAATGTAATTGCAAAAAATGCACTCAACATTTTTAATTTGATTGTTCTCATGGTTATTTATATTTAAAATAAAAGCTGCCTCGCCTATATAATAATATAAGATACGAGACAGCTTTGTTCTATTTAAAACACCTTATAAAAAGGTATCAATTCAATTTTATTTATTTTTCAAGTCTTTGAATAATTCAAATGCTTGATCAGGAGTTAGATTGTCATGAATAACACCACGCACTGCCTGAATCATTGCAATTGGATCTTCTGATTGGAAAACATTACGTCCCATATCAACACCAACAGCACCTTCGTTGATTCCATTGTAACAAAGTTCTAATG
>CAMTPD010000392.1 GCA_947074265.1 uncultured Porphyromonadaceae bacterium | reverse complement strand
AAAGTCTTTCTATTTCAAAAGGTATCAAGCTGGTTGACAAGCAAAAAGCATTTACAAATGACTTTGGCTTTTTGAAACAAGCGAATAACGGAGTACCTGTAACGATTGATTTCGGTAAGAAAATTGCAGCTAAAAAAGGTGTAAAAGAGATCTCGGGTGCTTATGCGCTTACAATCGGAAAGAAAGGTATTGAAATAACCGGATATGACGACAAAGGTGCGTTTTACGGTATCCAAACATTGCGTCAAATCGCAGAAAGTCCGATCGCAGCAGAAGGGAACTTCCCTTACCTTACGATCAACGATTTCCCTAGCATGAAGTACCGCGGTATTGTAGAAGGTTTCTACGGTGAGCCTTGGTCGCACGAGGTACGCTTGTCGTTGATTGATTTCTACGGTAAATTTAAACTGAACAGTTACTTGTACGGACCAAAGGACGACCACTATCACAGTACTCCAAACTGGAGACTTCCTTATCCTGAAAAAGAAGCACAAAATATCAAAGAACTTGTAGAGGCTTGTAACCGCAACCGTGTTGATTTTGTTTGGGCAATTCACCCGGGCAAGGATATCAAATGGAATGAAGAGGATTATCAAAACCTGATTAAGAAATTGGGGTGGATGTACGATCTTGGTGTTCGTTCGTTTGCCGTATTCTTTGACGATATCGAAGGTGAAGGTACAAATCCGGTAAAACAAACGGAGCTGCTTAACAGACTTAACAAGGAGTTTGTAGAGGCGAAAGGTGATATTTCTTCGCTTGTAATGTGTCCGACAGACTATTCTAAACTTTGGGCTAATCCTACCGAAAAAGGTAGTTTGGTTACTTTCGGAAACAAGCTAGACAAGTCGATCGATCTATTCTGGACAGGCGACGTGGTATGTAGCGACCTTACGAAAGAAACAATGGACTGGTTTAACTCTCGTATCCAACGCCCGGGTTACTACTGGTGGAACTATCCGGTAACCGACTATGTGCGTCATATCATCATGCAGGGTCCGGTTTATGGTTTGGATACTACGCTTACGGCAAATGATATTGTTGGTTTTGCCAGCAACCCGATGGAGCACGGTGAGGCTTCGAAACTTGCACTTTACAGTGTAGCAGACTATACTTGGAATACACCAAACTACAACCCGATCGACAGCTGGGAAAGAGGCTTACACGAGGTTGCTCCAACTGCAAGTGATGCATACCGTACGTTTGCAATTCACTCTTGTGATACTGAAAATGGTTACCGCCGTTCGGAGTCTTGGGAAACTGAAATTTTCGATGTCGACAACTATACGCAAGCGCAGTATGACAAGTTGATGGCAGAATATGAAAAAGTAGAACAGGTTCCTACTCAAATGGAAGAGAACTGTAAAAACGAATTGCTTTTGAATGAGCTACGCCCATGGTTGGTTGAATTTGGCAAACTTGGTACACGTGGCAAAAAAGCGATGGAATTGATCGCGATTTCTAAATCGGGCAATGATGCCGACTTCTGGAATGCTTACGTGCAAAACTTGATGAGCGAAGAGCAACGCAAGAATTACAACGATCATAAATCGGGTACGATGAAGTTGCAACCGTTTTACGAGAATGCGATGGATGATATGGCTTTCAACTTCTACACGAAACTTACCGGCGAAAAGCCGTTGGCATACCGTAGTATCGGTTCTTTCCCTACGTTGAACACGATTCAGGGTAAGTTGATGTTTGACAACGACTCTACAACTCACTATACTTCGGGCGATCAACAAAGAACTGACAACTGGATTGGTGCAGACTTGAGAGACGTGCGCGATGTACGCGAAATCGCAATTCTACAAGGTCGCAATTCTGTAGATGATGTAGACTATTTCGATCACACGATCTTGGAATACTCTGTAGATGGAAAAGACTGGACTGCTCTTTCTGATTCTCTCGAAAAACAATACGTTATCAATTGGAACGGTGAGCCGATCAAGGCTAAATATATCCGTATTCGTAAGCTTCCTTCAGAAAAGAAGAGTTGGGCTGCGGTACGCTCATTTGATGTGAACCCTGTGAAGATTGAAGATCTAAACTTCAAGGTTGAAGCGAAAGACATGGATAAAGTGCGCTTTGCTTTTGACAAGAATCCGGGTACATCTTACATTTCGAACGGAGCGTTTAGCTTCGAATTGCCTGCGGGTGCAAATGAATGCATTATGCTTACTAAACCGGCAAACGGTGGTGTAACAATCCAACAACTAGGAGCTGATGGCAAAATAATTTCAGAATCTAAATTTGATACTCCTTACGTGAAGTTTAGCATTGCAAACGGCGCGAAAAAGGTAGCTATCGATGGCGATACTGAAGTTTTTGAAGTGATCTTTAATTAATTCTTTATACAATAATCTCTTTTACTATGCTAAACACATTAAGATCAACTTCTGCCTTTCCGGATACGAAGCCGCACTACAATACGCTAGACGGGCTTCGCGGGGTGGCGGCTCTTATGGTTGTGTGGTTTCATATTTTTGAGGCTTTCGCAACAAGTCACTTAGATCAGCAAATCAACCATGGCTACTTGGCGGTTGACTTTTTCTTTCTTTTATCCGGTTTCGTTGTTGGTTTTGCCTACGACGACCGTTGGGGAAAAATAGATCGGAAGAGCACACGTCTGAACTCCAGTCACTCCGGAGAATCTC
>CAMTPD010000391.1 GCA_947074265.1 uncultured Porphyromonadaceae bacterium | reverse complement strand
GGTTGTTTGGGTGAGGGATCCGGCAGACGTGATCTTTATTGGCCGTTTGTTTAAGAAAGGTGTAGCTGATTTAACAAGAACAGTTGCGGTAACAGGTTCTGAAACAACAGAGAGAGGTTATCTTAAGACTAAAGTTGGTGCTACAATGAAAAGCATCCTTAAAGGTAAAGTTTTGGGAGAAAACCACCTTCGTTACATCAGCGGTAATGTTCTTACAGGTACTAAAGTGGCTTTAGATGGCTATTTGCGTGGTTACCACAATCAGGTTACTGTAATTCCTGAAGGTGATAATGTACATGAGCTATTCGGATGGGCAACTTTAGGTCTAAACAAATTTAGCTTTAGCCATTCATACTTTTCATGGTTGCAAGGACGTAACAAAGAGTATGTAATTGATGCTCGTGTACGTGGTGGTGTACGTGCTATCATTATGTCTGACGAATACGACAGAGTATTCCCGATGAGCATTTTGCCGGAATTCCTTATCAAAGCAGTGATTGCTTATGATATCGACAAGATGGAAAGCCTTGGTATCTATGAGGTTGCTCCGGAAGACTTCGCTCTTTGTGAATTCGTTGATACTTCGAAGCTAGAAATCCAAAAGATTATCCGTACAGGATTGGATATGCTTTATAAAGAAATGAATTAATAACGTCAATAAAATCGTAATACATTGAAAGCTTTAAGAAATTATATCGATAAGATTAAGCCTAATTTTGAGAAAGGTGGAAAGCTGTCGATGTTTCATTCTGTATTTGACGGAGTTGAAACATTCTTGTTCGTTCCTAATACGACATCAAAATCAGGTGTTCATATTCACGATAGCATCGATTCAAAGCGTACGATGTCTGTCGTAATTCTAGCTTTGCTTCCTGCTTTGTTGGTGGGTATGTACAACATCGGTTATCAACACAACTTAGCTTTGGGTCAAGATCCTGGTTTCTTGATGACATTCTTGTTTGGTTTCCTTGCAGTACTTCCAAAAATTATCATCTCTTATGGTGTTGGTTTGGGTATTGAATTTGCGGTAGCGCAAGTAAAAGGTCACGAAATACAAGAAGGTTTCCTTGTTTCAGGTATGTTGATCCCTATGATCGTGCCTGTGGATACTCCACTTTGGATGATTGCTGTTGCAACTGCATTTGCGGTAATCTTTGCAAAAGAAGTATTTGGTGGTACTGGTTATAATATTTTCAACGTAGCATTGATCACTCGTGCTTTCTTATTCTTTGCTTATCCGGCAGCAATGTCTGGAGACAAAGTATTTGTTCGCACAGATTCTATTTGTGGTCTTGGTGCTGGTCAGGTTGTAGATGGTTATTCTGGCGCAACTTTGCTTGGCCAGGTTTCTACTGCGGCTCCGGGTACTGAGCTTACTCTTAATAATATCGTTGGTGATCCTATCTCTTTGTGGGATATGTTTATCGGTCTTGTTCCTGGATCTATCGGTGAAACTTCAAAACTTGCTATCCTTATTGGTGCAGCAATCTTGATCTTTACTGGTATTGCTAGTTGGAGAACAATGATTTCGGTATTCGTAGGTGGTGCAGTAACGTCGTTGATCTTTAATCTTGTCGGAGCGAACGCTTATATGTCTTTGTCTCCGGTTGACCAACTAATGCTTGGTGGATTTGCGTTTGGTGCTGTGTTTATGGCAACAGACCCTGTTACCGGTGCTCGTACTGAAACGGGTAAATATATCTATGGTTTCTTGATCGGTATGATGACTATCGTTATCCGCGTATTGAATCCTGGTTATCCAGAAGGTATGATGTTGGCTATATTATTAATGAATACTTTCGCTCCACTTATCGACTTTTATGTGGTTGATGCCAACGTTAAACGTCGTCTTAGCCGTGTTGCAAAGAACTAATAAGCAAATAGATTGAGATTATGAATAGAGACGGAAATGTATATACCGTTGTGTATGCTACAGTAATGGTAGTATTAGTTGCGGTTGTATTGGCATTTACTTCGCAAGCTTTGAGAACTCAACAAAAGAAGAATGAAGATATCGATAAGATGACTCAAATTCTTCGCTCGGTACGTGTTGAATCAACAGCTGCGAATGCAGAAGCAAAATATAAAGAGTTAATTAAAGAAGCATTCCTTGTAAATAGCAAGGGTGAGAAAGTAGAAGGCAATGCTTTTGCTACAGATCTAGTAAAAGAATTTGCAGCTCCTGCAGATCAACGTGTGTTGCCTGTATTTGTTGCAGAGGTTGACGGTCAAACTAAGTATATTCTAGCAATGAGAGGTGCTGGTCTTTGGGGCCCACTTTGGGGATATATCTCTTTAGATTCTAACAAGAACACTGTTTTCGGTACCGACTTCAGCCACCAAGGTGAAACTCCGGGGTTAGGTGCAGAGATTACTAAGCCGGCTTTTAGCAGCCAATTTGCAGGTAAAAATATCTTCAATGCTGCCGGTGAGTTTAAATCTATCGCGATCGTTAAGCCAGGACAATATGCTGAAGGCATGGAATATGTTGACGGTATCTCGGGTGGTACTATTACCAGCCAAGGTGTGAACAGCATGCTTAAGACTAGCTTGTCTGATTACTTAGGTTTCTTAGAAAATAAAAATTAATAAGAAGATGGGACTATTTTCAGGTAAAAATAAAGCCATTCTGCTAAATCCTTTAAGCGAATAAGATCGGAAGAGCACACGTCTGAAC
>CAMTPD010000390.1 GCA_947074265.1 uncultured Porphyromonadaceae bacterium | reverse complement strand
ATGACGAACGTAGCCTTTCTGCGTACTCACATCGAACTTAGCTCTAACTGCTTCGCAGCAGGTGAGGTTTCTGAAATTTGGATCACTTTCCCTGATCCGCAGATGAAAAAGACTACAAAACGTCTTACTTCTACTCGTTTCATGAAGTTGTACCGCGAATTACTTTCTAAAGATGGCATCATCCACCTAAAGAGTGACAGTGGATTTATGTTTACCTACACTTGTGAAATGGTGAAGGCTAATAATTATCCGGTGCTTGTACAAACCGACGACTTGTATCATTCGGGACTTGCCAATGATATTCTTTCGATCCGTACTTACTATGAGCAACAATGGCTCGATCGCGGTATCAATATCAAATACATTAAGTTTGTGTGTGAAGAGCGCGACGAACTAATCGAACCGGATATTGAAATCGAATACGACGAATACCGAAGCTTCAACAGAAGCAGAAGAAGTCAGCTCGCATCGCAAAAACCGAAGAAAGACGAACAATAATACATTATAAACTATGCAGTAATCTGACTTCGGGTTACTGCATTTTCTTTTCATATAAAACCTAAATAATATGGCTCTCTATCCTAATTTAATATTGGAAGCTCTTGCTAAGGTACGCTATCCGGGTACCGGACAAGATCTTGTCTCTTCCGGAATGGTAGAGGATGATATGCGTATAGACGGAAACAAGGTTACGTTTTCTCTTATTTTTGAGAAACCGAACGATCCGTTTATTAAATCAGTTGTTAAAGCTGCCGAAACAGCTATTTTAAAATATGCCGGCGAAGACATCGAAATCAAAGGCAATATCAATGTGAAAGCAAAGCAGGCTCCACGTCCGGAACCAGACAAACTGTTGCCGCAGGTAAAAAACATCATCGCTGTTTCTTCGGGCAAAGGTGGTGTAGGTAAAAGTACTGTTGCGGCAAATCTTGCAGTAGCTCTTGCTAAACTTGGATACAAGGTTGGCTTGCTCGATGCGGATATTTTCGGCCCATCAATGCCTAAAATGTTTAACTTGGAAGATGCTCGTCCGTATCTTGAAAACGTAAACGGTCGTGACTTGATTATTCCTGCCGAAAACTACGGTGTTAAGGTTTTATCGATCGGCTTCTTCGTAAACAAAGAAGATGCGGTACTTTGGAGAGGTAGCATGGCTTGCAATGCCTTGAAGCAACTGATTGCAGATGCCAACTGGGGTGATCTGGATTTCTTCCTAATCGACCTTCCTCCGGGCACTAGTGACATCCACCTTACACTGGTACAAACATTAGCAATTACCGGTGCGGTTGTAGTGAGTACACCACAAGACGTTGCTCTTGCCGATGCCCGCAAAGGAATCAGTATGTTTATGGGAGAAAAAGTAAACGTTCCTGTGCTAGGTTTAGTTGAAAATATGGCTTGGTTTACACCGGCCGAGCTTCCGGAAAACAAGTATTACATATTCGGAAAAGAAGGCTGTAAGCGTCTTGCGGAAGAACTTCAAGTTCCGCTTCTCGGTCAAATTCCAATCGTACAAAGTATTTGCGAAGGTGGTGACAATGGAGCTCCAGTAGCATTAAACGACGAAACGATCACCGGATCTGCTTTCCGTAATCTGGCTGAAGAAGTTGTACATCAAATAGAAGTACGTAATGCTACCCAAGCTCCTACACAACGTGTAGTTGTTACTCCAGGCAAGAAACACTAATCTAATTTACCGTATTCGCTGAAACAAAAGCGAATCAACCTCTCTTTATCATACAAAGAACGGTTTCTAAGAACCGATACTTTATAAAAAACAAAAACCTCTTTGCGTTATTCGGCACCGCCCGAAATTGCAAAGAGTTTTTTAATTTGTGAAAACCGAAGCCATAGAAAACCATTCGGTTTGTTTTTGTTTAGTTAGATAGATTGGCATCATTGATGTGAATATTGTAGTACTTGGAATTTCTTTTTTCAATTCTATCCACTTCAAATATAGAACACTCCAACCATAAAAACCAATCATATTTTGTTATGCCCAATAACTAAAAGTTATTTAAAATAAAGAAAGGTATCTTTTCGTTTGCATGGTTAGCACTCGAAAAGATACCTTCTTCTATAAAAGGAATCCACAATATGGATGAATTAATACCAGTCTAAGTTATCGCGATAGTTGTTACTCTTGTTATACTTCAAGTCTTTAAGCATAGACGAGCTCACTGCGATTGAAAAGTTATACGACTTATATGGTCCTACCGGAATAAAGTTCATTGACATATTCCAACAGTGCATATTACGCGTAATACCACATGTCATATAAGTAATCTTCCCTAAGTCGAAGTCGTAACTCGAAGAGAAGTTAAACGACCAGTTCTTTGTCGGAGAAATATTACCGGAGAAAGTCAAGCCCTGTGTAAGCTTTCTATTATACTCTAACTTTTGCGAATCAAACGTTTCATAACCATAGGCCAGCGTATAACTCAAAGACAAACTCCATGGAATTTTATTGACATAATATCCGTCGGAATCATAGTCTCCCTCTTCTTTCTTATCCTTATTTCGGCGAGAAGGTGTCGTTGTTCCGGTAAGCTCTCCATCAACAGCTTCTTGATCTGTTGTGTTTTCACCACCATCGGGTTTATCTCCTCTCTCTTTATCTCCTTTCGATAACCATTCCTTAAAGGTATCTTTATTGTAGGTATAAGGGAATTATGTATTTGCAGATTGCAAT
>CAMTPD010000389.1 GCA_947074265.1 uncultured Porphyromonadaceae bacterium | reverse complement strand
GTTCGAACGCAATCGCAGCGTATCCTAAAACGAACACAATAATCATTCCTGTAAGCATAAAACCATAATTAAATGTATATATAAATTCTGTGGAAATTCTTTTATTTATGTAACGGTTAAAAATTCAATCTGTTTAAGATTGAGGGCAAAAGTATGCCCACTTATTTATATAAACAAGAAATAAAGCGTGATTGAATATAACAAGAAGTTATACTTGTGCTATTCTTTATTAAAAGGGGGTAAATTAATGTTTATATATGTGCTGATTCATGAAATACGGTGAGAATAAGCTATCTTCGTTTGCAGAAATAATTGACTACTTTATAAATAGTATATGGCAAGTTTTCTTCAAGTAGACGGGCTTACCAAGAGCTTTGGCGATTTGGTATTGTTCGAAAACATTACATTCGGTATTTCCGAAGGTGAAAAAATAGGACTTATCGCTAAAAACGGGTCGGGGAAAACGACTTTGTTAAATATCATAGGTGGAAAAGAAGGATACGACTCGGGTAGAGTGGTGTTTCGTAACGGTTTGCGTGTGGGGTATCTCGAGCAAGATCCTCAATATCCTGCGGGGCTAACAGTGCTTCAGGCTTGTTTCTATTCTCAAAATGAAACGGTACAATTGATTGCCGAATACGAACGAGCAATGGAAACTGGCGATCATTCGAACTTGGAGGATATCTTGGCTCGTATGGATCAGTTGAAGGCTTGGGATTATGAACGAAAAGCAAAGCAGATTCTTTCTCAGTTGAAGATTACGAAGTTTGACCAAAAGGTAGAAGAACTTTCGGGCGGACAATTGAAGCGTGTAGCTTTGGCGAATGTGTTGATTACCGAACCGGAGTTGTTTATTTTGGATGAGCCTACCAATCACCTTGACTTGGAGATGACCGAATGGCTCGAAGGTTACTTAAATCGTTCTACCATCAGTATCTTGATGGTAACGCACGACCGCTACTTCCTCGATCGTGTATGTAATGAAATCATCGAAATCGATAACCAACAAATCTACGAATACAAAGGTAACTACAGTTATTATCTTGAAAAGAGAAGCGAACGTGTAGCTGCTACCAATGCTGAAGTAGAGCGTGCCGGTAATTTGATGCGCAAAGAGCTCGACTGGATGCGTCGTCAGCCACAGGCTCGTGCTACAAAAGCAAAATATAGAATCGATGCATTCTACGAATTGGAAGAGAAAGCGAAGCGCAAACGCGAAGAGGATAATGTAAAACTTGGCGTAAAGGCTTCTTATATCGGATCAAAGATTTTTGATGCAAAGCATGTGTCGAAACGTTTCGATGATCTGAAGATCCTAGAAGATTTTAACTATACGTTTTCACGTTTCGAAAAGATGGGTATTGTTGGAAACAATGGTACCGGAAAGTCTACCTTCATTAAGATGCTAATGGGAGAGGTTGCTCCTGATAGCGGAGAGTTTGAAGTGGGCGAGACGATACGTTTCGGATATTATAGTCAAGATGGCTTACAGTTCGACGAGCAAATGAAAGTGATTGATGTGGTACAAGACATTGCAGAGGTTGTAACCTTGGGCGACGGATCTACGCTTTCGGTTTCGCAATTCTTAAACCACTTTTTATTTACACCGGAAAAGCAGCATAGTTACGTACACAAGTTGAGTGGAGGTGAGAAGCGACGTCTTTACCTATGTACTGTGTTGATGCGTAATCCAAACTTCTTGGTGCTTGATGAGCCTACGAACGACTTAGATATTGTAACGCTTAACGTGCTCGAAGAATACCTGCGAGAGTTTAAAGGTTGCGTGATTGTCGTATCACACGACCGCTACTTTATGGATAAGGTGGTAGACCACTTAATGGTATTTAGAGGTCAAGGTGTATTGAAAGATTTCCCTGGCAACTATACACAATACCGAGAATGGAAAGAAGTGCAGGAGTTGATCGAAAAAGAAGAACAACAAAAGCTGCAAGAAAAAGAGGCTCCAAAGCAAGTGTACAAACAAGATCGTAGTACAGAGGCAAAAAAGAAGCTTTCATTCAAGGAACAGCGCGAGTTGAAAGAGCTCGACGAATTGATACCGCAACTAGAAGCTGAGAAAGCCGAGCTTGAAGCAGCCATGAGTAGTGGGACACTTTCGACAGACGAGTTGCTCGAGAAGTCGGCTCGAATGACAGTACTGATTGACGAAATAGACGAAAAGTCGATGCGTTGGCTTGAATTAAGTGAATACGTATAGTCTGAATAGCTACTATTTTAGATCAAAATAAACAAAGAACCTCATTCTACTTGTCAAGAGCAGAATGAGGTTCTTTGTTTCAATTAAAGTCAAAAGACCGATATAGATATCTTATTTAAAAGATTAGATAAACGTAAACATATCATCGAACGGACGTCTTACTTTAGCCAGTCCGTGATAGGTGTCTGCTGCAATATCACGATAGCCTACAGCCATGATTGCAGTACTTTTTAGGTGTTTGCTCTTCAAATCTAGCAGTTCATCGAGTTTTGCAGGTTCAAAACCTTCCATCGGACAAGCATCTACTTGCTGTTCTGCTGCAGCGATAAGTCCGAAGCCCAGTCCAAGATAAGCTTGTTTACTAGTCCAATGCACAATCTGCTCTGAAGTAAAGTTACCCATAAATTGAAGTAATTTATCTTTGATGGTGGTAGCTTTGAAAATAGATTTAACTTGGTGAAAGAAATCATGTTAAGTATT
>CAMTPD010000388.1 GCA_947074265.1 uncultured Porphyromonadaceae bacterium | reverse complement strand
TTTTGCCTACGAGAATGACAAACAATAGGATGGTAAATACAGTTGTCATCCCAACAATCATGAGCGTAAGCCCTGTTTCTAAATTAGTCATTTCAAGAGTATTAGGTAATTATTCATTCCGTATATATACGGTGTATTAACAAAGATATTATTTTTTTTGAAAAACAAGCAATAGCAAATGAAGTAAAAAAAAACTGTTTAGCAACAGATTGTTATATTCTGAAGCTAAACAGTTGCTTATTTGTTATCAATATGACCCTTAGTGGATTATATTGTAATTAACTAAGGGCAGATGATATTGACATGTAAATCATCATTCCTATGATATCATTTGTAATTGTTATAAATGGTCCTGTCGCTAATGCCGGATCTATTTTTAATCGATCCAACGTCAATGGAACTAAGGTTCCAAATATAGAGGCAAACATAACGACAGCAAAAAGGGATAAGGATACAGATGTCGTAATAACATCTCTACCCATCATGAAGTAGTTGTAAATAAATACAACTAACGAAATGATGCTTGCATTGATAAGCGATACAAGGGATTCTTTAACAACTTGCGACCATGCATTCTTTGCATTCAAGGAATTGTTTGCCAAACCTTGAACAACAATCGCAGATGACTGAATTCCAACATTTCCTCCAGTTCCTCCAATCAATGGAATAAATAAAGCCATTCTCGGATTACTAGCCAGATTTCCTTCGAAACCTCCCAGAAGTATTGAGTTTCCTAAGCCACCTATCATGCCTATTAATAACCATGGCAAGCGTGCAGCGGTCTGTGTAAATACATTATCTGTAGTTTCTACGTCATGAGAGATACCCGAAGCCAATTGATATTCACGTTCACGTTGTTCTCGAATTTCTTCCATAACGTCGTCAATCGTAATACGTCCAACAAGTCGGCCTATTGTATCAACTACGGGTAATGCAACGAGGTCGTACTTCTCAATAACCTGTGCTACTTCTTCTATACTATCATTTTCATGTACAAAGATTGGATCGTTCTTCATTACATGTTTAATCTTAGAAACAGAAGGACTAGTAATCATCTTCTTCAAAGGAAAAACACCTTTGAGACGTTCGTCGTCATCTATTACATATACATAGTAGATTTCGTCCATCTCTTCGGCTTGTTTACGCATCTCCTCAAGACATTTGGGCATACTCCAATTTTCGTTTACAACGATCATTTCAGTACCCATTAGACCTCCCGCTGTATCTTCATCATACTTTAGAAGGTCTACGATGTCACCAGCTTGTTCGACATCCTCAATATGCGAAAGAACTTCCTCTTGCGTGTTTTCATCAAGTTCACGCATTAGATCTACCGCATCATCTGTTTCTAGATTGTCAACGTATCGTTTTGCAATTAGTTCACTGGGAAGTTCTTTGAGTAGTTTTCGTCGATCCTCCTCGTCTAGTTCCATCAGAACTTCGGCTGCGGTTTCCGCATCCATCAATAAGTGAAGATGCTTGGCTTCATCTAAAGAGAGCTCCTGATAGATTTCGGCGATATCTGCCGGGTGAAGTTCTTTTAGTAGAGCTTGTGCAGCTTCATCGTTATGTTGTTCTATCGCTAAGCGAAGTTTTTCGATATATTCCTTGCTTACTTCTTGCATCGTGAGATTGTTATTTTTGTGCTCCGTTGATTACATAACCGGAAACCATATTTGTCAGTTCAATAAATTGCTGAACTGATAGTTGTTCTGGGCGTTTATCAAAGATTGGATCACTATAAATTTCGCATTCTTTACCTAATAGCGGTTTCAATGAGTTGCGTAGAGTTTTACGGCGTTGATTAAAACCTGTTTTGACGACTGTTTTAAACAATTTAGGATCGCAACCAAGGTCATCTCTGTTATTGCGGGTAAATCGTATTACAGCTGATTTTACTTTGGGTGGTGGGTTAAATACATGCTCACTAACGGTAAACATATATTCTACATCATACCAAGCTTGAAGTAAGACGCTTAATATTCCATATGCTTTTTTGCCAGGACCGGAAGCCAGACGTTCGGCTACTTCCTTTTGTATCATTCCCGAGCAGCATGGAATACGATCTTTATAGTCTAATACTTTAAAAAATATCTGGCTTGAAATGTTGTAAGGATAGTTTCCAATAACGCAAAACTCACCTGTAAACAATTTATCCAGATCCATTTTGAGAAAATCTTCTCCATATATTTTTCCGTGAAGTTCCGGAAAATGCTCATTCAAATATGCAACAGATTCTCCGTCAAGCTCCACAACCGAAAGGTCATATCCCTTTTTTATAAGAAACTGTGTAAGGACTCCCATACCTGGACCAATTTCGAGAACAGGAAGATGCTTAAATTGCTCAATGGAGTCTGCTATTCGCTCTGCAATAGTCAAATCGGTAAGGAAATGTTGACCGAGAGCTTTCTTTGGGCGAACCAATTTCATCCGCTAGATTTATGATGTTAATATTGTAATATTACTTATATTTGCCAATACACAAAGGTAAGACAATTAATTTGAAAAGTTTTCAGCCTTATGAATTTTAAAGAGCTATCAAAGTTAATACACAAAGTAGTATTCTCACTATTTATTTGAGTTGCATTCTTTTGGTATTTGTATCGTCAAGTAGATATGAAAGCACTATTGCATGTGCTGACAGTGGGACTAAAATATGTTAGTTTGTGTGTCTCGCTTCTATTTGGTTCTGTGGCACATATTACTAGTGGGTAGCGAT
>CAMTPD010000387.1 GCA_947074265.1 uncultured Porphyromonadaceae bacterium | reverse complement strand
TGCGTTAAGAAACGAACTTAACCTACGTTCGATTGCTGCTTTTATTATCCCGAGTGCAGACCCACATCTCAGTGAATACGTTGCCCCATAATGGAAAAGCCGCGAATGGATTTCTGGTTTTAACGGGTCGGCCGGAACGGTAGTAATACTTAATAAGGAAGCTGGACTTTGGACAGATTCAAGATACTACATACAAGCCGCCGAACAACTTCAAGAGACAGGAATAAGTCTATATAAAGAGATGATCCCAGGCAACCCTACAATCACAGAATACTTATGCAAACATCTTAATCCCGGAGACACAGTTGGCATTGATGGAAGAATGTTTTCAGCGGAACAAGTTGAAAACTACAAAAAAGCACTCTGGAAACATTCCATTGATATTGTAGACTGCAATGATATCATAGACCAAATATGGAAAGATCGACCTGAGTTACCTTTAACTCCACCTTTTATACACGATATGGCCCATGCAGGCGTATCAAGCATAGAGAAAATAGCTATGATTAGAGCTATTTTAGAGAAAGAACAAATTGATGCCCTATTTGTTTCTGCGCTTGATGAAATAGCATGGACTTTAAATTTACGTGGGAACGACATAAAATGCAATCCGTTATTTATTAGTTATCTTTATATTTCGGATCACAAAACCATCTTATTCATCGATCCCGAAAAGATAAATCACGAATTAGCCGTTTATCTTAAAGACATAAATATATCTTGCATTCCATATAGTGAGACAATGCAATTTATCAGAGAAATTGAAAATAAAAAGATTTGGATGCAACCATCTAAAACAAATTACTCAGTATTCTCTGCCGTGTCATCATGTACTTTCATTCGCAAAGATTCACCTATTGCTTTATTAAAATCGTTACGCAACCCTATTGAGCAAGAAGGCATACGAAATGCAATGCAAAAAGACGGTGTAGCAATGGTTCGTTTTCTACATTGGCTAGACGATGCTATTAAAACAAATCATGAGACTGAACTTAGCGTATCAGCTAAATTAGAAGAATTTCGTTCGCAAGAAGAACTATTTATAGGAACAAGCTTTGACACCATTGCCGGATATCAAGAACATGGCGCGATAGTTCATTATTCAGCTACACCAGAAAGTGATGCAACACTAAAACCCGCAGGCTTTTTATTATTAGATTCTGGTGCCCAATATTTAGACGGAACAACAGATATTACTCGTACAATAGCACTAGGAGAGTTAACAGACGAGCAAAAAATAGACTATACACTCGTATTGAAGGGACATATCAATTTGGCAATGGCAATCTTCCCTGCAGGTACTCGCGGAGCGCAACTTGATGTACTTGCAAGAATGCCACTATGGCAACACTACATGAATTATTTGCATGGAACAGGACATGGAGTTGGCCATTTCTTGAATGTACACGAGGGACCACAAAGCATTCGTATGAATGAAAACCCCACGACACTTCAACTAGGAATGGTTACTTCAAACGAACCAGGAGTTTATAAAGACGGTAAATACGGAATACGTATTGAGAACTTGATTCTTGTATGCGAAGCTGGACAAGGTATGTATGGTGATTATTATCGCTTTGAAACACTAACATTGTGTCCAATCTGCTTAAAGGGCGTTGTCGAAGAATTATTAACCAAAAGCGAAATCGAATGGTTAAACAATTATCATCAAACTGTGTTTGAAAGCTTGGCATGCAAATTGAATGAAGAAGAGCTTGCTTGGTTAAAAAATGCTACCCAACCTATTAACTATAAATAATATGGCAATAATAAGATCGGTAAGAGGTTTTACTCCTCATATTGGCAAAAACTGTTTTCTCGCTGAGAATGCAGCCATAATAGGAGATGTAATAATGGGCGATGATTGCAGCATATGGTACAGTACAGTATTAAGAGGTGATGTAAACTCGATTCGTATAGGCAATGGCGTAAACATACAAGATGGCAGTGTATTACACACCTTATACGAAAAGTCAACAATTGAAATTGGCAATCACGTATCTGTTGGACATAACGTAACAATACATGGAGCACATATTAAAGACTATGCATTAATTGGTATGGGTTCTACCCTACTCGATCATGCAGTAGTAGGAGAAGGTGCAATTGTGGCGGCAGGTTCGTTGGTATTAAGCAATACAATTATTGAACCGGGAAGCATTTGGGGAGGAGTACCTGCTAAGTTCATTAAGAAGGTAGATCCATCACAAGCAAAAGAACTAAACGAAAAGATTGCCCACAATTATCTTATGTATTCTTCATGGTATAAAGAAGATAAATAATATAGTATCACATTATCATATTATATACTATCTGTAAACAGAAAGCTACCTGCAAAACAAAACATGCAGGTAGCTTTTGTTTTAAATAATAAAAGAGCACCACGAAACAAACAAATAATACCCTAGAGAAATTAAAGTAATAATTATTTTTGTAGTATTATTCTTAATCTAATACACATCTGTCTTATGAAATTAAAATCTGGTCTTTGCGCCACACTACTAACTATTCTAAGTAGCTCTAATTTAGTAGCTCAAGATGAAAGCCCAAACATACGAATCAACCAATTGGGTTTTTATCCATCACAAGAGAAGATTGCAATCTGGGATAATGAGAAAGAAGCAGATTATATCATTTTAGATCCGAGCAAACAAATCATTGAGAAGTCATCGACAAAACAAGCAATATTATCTAGAATATCAAATAAAACGAGACAAACGA
>CAMTPD010000386.1 GCA_947074265.1 uncultured Porphyromonadaceae bacterium | reverse complement strand
ACTGGAGTTCAGACGTGTGCTCTTCCGATCTGACGGATATTTAGTCGCACGCACCTCTTCCGATACACCTTGCAAGCGTGCCCATCTGCGCGAGCCTTCAATCGTGATTTGTTGTGGAGTACGGATACCGGCTACCACGTCTTCTCCTTGCGCATTGATCAAATATTCGCCATTGAACACATCCTCTCCGGTTGCTGCATCGCGGGTAAATGCAACCCCTGTAGCCGAAGTATTTCCCATATTACCAAACACCATAGCTTGTACGTTTACAGCAGTACCCCACTCTTCCGGTATTTGATACATTTGGCGATAGGTTATTGCCCGCTCATTCATCCAACTATCGAATACCGCACATACGGCCCCCCATAGTTGCTGCCACGGGCAGTCGGGAAAATCTTTTCCGGTACGATATTTTACGGCAGTCTTGAAACGTTTTACAAGGATTTTGAGATCGGCTACGGTAAGATCGGTATCAAGAGAAACACCTTTGCTCTTCTTTACATCCTCGAGAATCTCTTCAAATGGGTCGATATCTTGCTTCGATTGTGGCTTCATTCCAAGTACTACGTCACCATACATTTGTACAAAACGACGATACGAGTCCCAAGCAAAACGTTCATTTCCCGATTTGCGTGCAATACCTTCTACTGCTTCATCATTAAGACCTAGATTAAGGACTGTATCCATCATCCCCGGCATCGAAACGCGAGCACCCGAACGCACAGAAACCAACAATGGGTTATCCTTATCACCAAACTTACAATTCATTAATGACTCAACATGTGTAATCGCATTTTCAACATCGGCTTGAAGCAGTTTGATTACTTCATCACGTCCTAATTTATTATACTCGGTACATACATCGGTTGTGATTGTGAATCCGGGTGGAACCGGAACTCCTATTAAGTTCATTTCTGCTAGATTAGCGCCTTTACCACCCAACAAGTTCTTCATGCTGGCACTACCCTCGGCTTGTCCGTTTCCGAACAAATAAACTCTTTTTTTCTCCATAATGATTTAAAGTTTTTTCAACATTCAATATGCCTATACTTTTGTGATCTTCACAGTCGATTTATAACGGTCAATCGCTTTATTCATGCATGGCATACGGTTTTTTCTATAAGAGCGAAATTAGACAAATAGTTTAAACGTGTGCAAAAAAAGGCAAACAAATTTCATGTTTAGCAACATATAACATTGATTGGAAGAGGATTTGAATAACTTTGCATCTTGAAGAAGAAGGTGTTTTCGAATCAGTGTCTGTTATTGATTGATTTGAAGCTCCTGTTGATTTGATTTTTCGAACATACATAGCATATAATAAATTGGCACGAAAGAAGAAACAACTCCCTATTGTGGAGAACATTACAATTACAGATGTTGCAGCCGAAGGTAAGGCTATCGCTAAGATTGACGACATGGTTATTTTTGTTCCCTTTGTTGCTCCGGGCGACGTAGTAGACTTAAAGCTATCACGCAGAAAGAAAAACTACGCAGAGGGTAAAGTGGTAAAATTTCATGAATATGCGGCAAACAGAGCCGTTCCTTTTTGCGAGCATTTTGGTATTTGTGGCGGTTGCAAATGGCAGCACATTCACTATGCCGACCAATTGAAATACAAACAAAAACAAGTTATGGACAATCTTACCCGTATTGGTAAGATCGAAATGGAGGAAGTTTTGCCAATCTTAGGATCTGAGCAAACGGAATTCTACCGTAACAAGTTAGAGTTTACATTCTCAAATAAAAAATGGCTTACCGAAGCTGATATGAATTCGGGCGTAGAGTTTGATTGTATGAATGCTCTCGGCTTTCACATCCCGGGTTGTTTCGACAAAGTATTAGATATCAACAAATGCTGGTTACAGTCAGACTTGTCTAACCGCATTCGTCTTGAAATTCGCAAGTTTGCGCTTGAGCACAACTATTCATTCTTCGACTTGCGTGCACAAGAAGGATTTATGAGAAACATCATCATCCGTACGGCTTCTACAGGCGAAGTTATGCTTATTGTTGTATTCTATCACGAAGATGTAGAAAAGCGTGAAGCCGTGCTACAACATATGGCCGATACATTCCCTGAGATTACTTCATTGATGTATGTAATCAATCAGAAATGTAACGATACCATCTCAGATCAGGATGTAGTTGTATTCAAAGGTAAAGATCATATCATCGAAGAGATGGAAGGCTTAAACTTCAAAGTAGGTCCGAAGTCGTTCTATCAAACAAATAGCAAACAAGCATACAACCTTTATAAAATCACACGTGAGTTTGCCGGACTTACAGGCGAAGAATTGGTTTATGACCTTTATACAGGTACAGGAACAATTGCAAACTTCGTAGCTCACCAAGCAAAACGTGTTATCGGTATCGAGTATGTGCCGGATGCTATTGAAGATGCTAAAGTAAATTCTCAGATCAATAACATTGAGAATACATTGTTCTTTGCAGGTGATATGAAAGATATCCTTACACAAGATTTCATCAATCAATATGGTCGTCCTGATGTAATCATCACCGACCCACCTCGCGCAGGTATGCACGATGATGTAATCAAGACGATCTTATTTGCAGAACCGAAACGTATCGTGTATGTAAGCTGTAATCCGGCAACACAAGCACGCGACTTGGCTCTTCTTGATGAGGCGTATAAAGTAAAGAAAGTACGTCCTGTAGATATGTTCCCACACACACATCACGTAGAAAATGTTGTGTTGCTGGAAC
>CAMTPD010000385.1 GCA_947074265.1 uncultured Porphyromonadaceae bacterium | reverse complement strand
ATCTTATTAGAGATTTAAGATAATATAGTTTAATTTTTATATTATACCATTTAAAGAACATGAGCAATAATCGTTTCTTTTCTTTCCAAGAGCAAAGCTCCAATGGAGAGAGTTATTTTAAGAAATTCAGAACAGCTGTAGTTGCTTCTTTAATGTTTTCGACAATTGCATCAGCATATGCATCTGACGATTCATTCAAAACAACAAGCCTACCTGAACCCACAGCCAACACAATTTCAGTCACTCAACAAACGGGTAAAATCACAGGAACAGTAACAGACCAATCTGGTGAACCACTTATCGGCGTTAGTATTGTTGTGAAAGGCACAACCACTGGTACCGTTACAGACTTTGAAGGTCTCTTCTCTCTTAATGCAAAACCAGGAGATATCTTACACTTCTCTTACATTGGTTATGCTCCAGTAGACTATAAAGTTGTAGCTAATAAGGCTGTAAATGTAGTCATGAAAGAGGACACAAAAGCTCTTGATGAAGTAGTTGTTACCGCTCTAGGTATTAAACGTTCTGAAAAAGCTCTTGGATATGCAATGACTGAGCTAAAAGGTGATGAATTAAACACCAATAGTATCAATCCGATTGAAATGCTTCAAGGTAAAGTTGCAGGTGTGGATGTTTCTAATTCTGACGGTGGAATGTTCGGTTCTACAAAAATTCAGATCCGCGGTACATCTACATTAAACAAAAACAATCAACCAATTTACGTGGGAGATGGTATCATCCTAGACAACTCTACAAGTGACGCCGGAAATGCAGACTGGAATGAAAGTGCCAATGACTTCGGTAACGAGTTGAAAAACTTAAATCCTGATGACTTTGAAACAGTTTCTGTATTGAAAGGTGCTGCCGCAACTGCTCTTTATGGATCTCGTGGTTTGAATGGTGCGATCGTTGTTACAACTAAAAGTGGTAAAAAAGGACAAGGTCTAGGTATCAGCTTTTCTCAAAGCTTAGGTATCGATCACGTGTATAAAACACCAAGTCTTCAAAACGAATTTGGTAATGGTGGACCTGCCGGTTTCATCAATTATGGAGAAACTGATTCTCAGGGTAACTTTGACATCTTCAACACAAACCAATTCTATTACAATGCCGAAGGCATGGCAACTCTTAGAGGAAGCGGTAGTAGCTACAATCGCTATATCGGTTATGCTTTTGGCCCGGCTTTTGATGGAAGAGATATTGAATCTTACGATGGTAGAATTGTAAAATACGAGCCTGTTAAAGATAGATATAAAGATGCTTATAAGTTAGGCTTCAACACCAATACTAACGTTGCTGTACAAGGAGGAACTGATAAAACAACTTACTATTCATCTCTTTCTTACAAAAAAGCAAATGGAACACTTCCAAATTATGGATTTGATCGTCTAGCTTTTCTAGCAAAAGGTTCACATGATATTACAGATCGCGTAAAGATTAACGCATCGATAACCTTTGCTAATTCAACATCGAAGAACCCAATGCCGAACATTGGTGAATATTTCGCAGGCGGCACCTTCGGTCCTTTGTATGATACGAATTTCTACAAAGATAAATATCAAGGATCTCACGGCGGTGTAGCTAGCTCTAATTTCGGTGATAAATATGGATATGTTCCTGGCAACTCATTATGGTTTGGAGTTTATGAAAACGACAATTACCGCAGAGAAACAAGTGTACGTCCATCCTTAAGTCTAGAATTCCAATTAACAGATTGGTTACGTTTTATTACTGAAGGAAGCTTCAACTACCATTATATAAGAGGAGAAGAAAAAAAACTAGGTCAAGGCTACAACAATAAAGACGGTTACTACGGTATTTCTCAATACACAAAAGAGCAAGCCAACTTATATGGAACATTCACTGCCAACAAACAAATTGGAGATTGGGCTTTCAATGGCTTCCTTCGTGGAGAATACTATAACAATGTAGAACAAACCCAATCAGCAAATACAGAGGGCGGTTTAATTGTTCCTGGACAATATTTCTTAGGAAACTCTATGAACCAAGCTAAATATACAGGTCGAATTCAAGGAACAAAACGTATGGGTTCTATTGCATTCCAAGCCGGAGTAGCATGGAGAAATCAACTTTTCTTGGATGTTACTGGACGTAATGACTGGTCTTCTGCTCTTGTATATACAAACAAAACGGGTAACTACTCATACTTCTACCCTTCAGTTTCCGGATCTTGGATCATCAATGAAACATTCAAACTTCCAGAATGGATCACATTTGCTAAAGTTCGTGGATCATGGGCACAGGTTGGTAATGACACTGCTCCATATAAAATCAACCAAGGTTTCTCAATCAATTCGATTCAACAAACCAATGGTATGATTTACAGCTTATCAGTTCCATGGGAATCATACGATCCAAATCTTAAACCTGAGCGCAAAAACGCATGGGAAATTGGTCTCGACTGGAGATTCTTAAATGGAAGAATTGGCATTGATGCAACATATTATCATGAAAACACTCGTGACCAAATCATGACAATATCTGTACCTTCAATCTCTGGTATCAAGCAACAATTAATTAATGCAGGAGATATTCAGAATCGTGGTATCGAGCTTGCATTAAATACAACACCAATCCAAACTAAAGATTGGACATGGGACTTAAATTTCACTTACACAAAGAATGATAACAAAATCCTTGAGTTACACCCTAATGTAGCGGAATATATTCCTCTTGAAGGTGATGTTGCTTATGGTAACTATCGCATCG
>CAMTPD010000384.1 GCA_947074265.1 uncultured Porphyromonadaceae bacterium | reverse complement strand
TCTTATGATTTCTTTATGAGACTGTGTTTGTGTGATGGTTGCAATCTCGTATAACCGATACTCTTTGTCTCCTCCTTTAATAATGATATTGTCAAGTTGAGATAGTTCCACATCAGGCATCTTGATCTCAATGTCACGACTTTCTCCTGGATAGTCGATCGCGCCGGCTGTGCGTCCTGAGAGTTGTTGTTTGATTTGCTCAATAACCGAACTAATTGTTAGGTTATTGATTCCAGCAATGGTGCGGTCGAGCATAATACTGACTTCCGGGTTTCCATTCTCAATAGAAGTAGCAATATTAAATAACTCAGGTACTGATTGAACTTGCTTTTTTGCCTGATCTACAATTTGTGCAATCTCTTCCAGTTCTTCACCTTTTACTTCTATAACAATAGGTGCTCCATCGTTTTCGAGTAATGTGTTGAGTGTATTATTATCTTGAACAAATGCGATCTCTGCACCTTGAATATTCTCAGTGAAAGGTGTGAGTTGACTGATGATGTGATCGATATTTGCTTGCTTATCATTTAGGATAACTTTCAAAGAAGCTGTATTGTCTCCATCGAGAACATTGCTTCCATTGCCTGTTTCTTTACCAATGTGTGAATAGATTGTACATGCTGAATCTCCTAGCATGGTAAAAATCATATTTTCTAAGCTTTCTACGGTTGAGGCAGTACGCGAGATCATAGTACCCTCTGGTAATTTAACTTGCATGATGAAAGTTGAATTATCAGACTTGGGCATAAACTCTGTTTTAAGTAGTGGAACTAAGAGAAATGCGCCCAATATGACAAGGAATGAAATAGCAAGAACAATAGCTCGTTTTTGCAATATGCGAGTAAGTAGTTTGCCATATTGTTTAAACTCTATAGATGCTTTTTGCTTTATCGGTTGAGTTGTTGCTTTTTTACCAAACAGTTTTGTATAAAGCATCGGGATTGTAAATATTGCGACGAATAAGGATGAAAGAAGGGAAAAGGTTACAGTCCAAGCCTGATCCTTGAAAAGTTCGCCAGATGCTCCGTGTAGATACACGATGGGTAAAAACACGACAATCGTTGTTAGTGTTGAGGCGGTTACAGCTCCGGCTACTTGTGCGGTACCATTGACTGCTGCTTCGGTGGCACTGTCTCCTTTTTCATGGTTTCTGAAGATGCTTTCGATCACAACAATAGCATTGTCTACAAGCATTCCCGCCCCTAATGCCATACCTCCAAGAGTCATAATATTTAAGGTGAGTCCGCCAAAATACATCAGATTGAATGTTGCAACTAAAGAAATAGGTATAGCAATACTCACAATTACTGTTGTACCAAAGCGACGCAAGAATACAAATAATACAATAATAGCAAGAACAATACCGAGTAGGGCAGTATCTTTTACCTCACCAATAGAGTTTTTGATAAAAGTACCTTGGTTCGTAACAATGTCAAACTCATATCCGGGAAATGCTTGTTCGATTTTTGTTAATTGCTTAGTGATATTATCGACTACTTGTACGGTATTGTAACGCATTTCTTTATAGACAGAAAGTCCAATGCTTCGTTTGCCGTTTACCCGTACAATGTTCTCAGGGTCTGTGTTTTCAAACTCTATAATAGCTACATCTTTAAGATAGATTGGGGCTTTTGTGGCTCCACTCGCAGCAGTATTGTTTTGTGAAGTTGAAGCATCAGTTGTGCTAATTGGTTTGTATCCCACAATCAGTGTTTCAAAGTCACCTTCGTTATTCAGATTGCTAACTCCTTTAACAATGTATTGTAGGCCTAACTCCGATACTTTACCGCCCGAAATAGACTTGTTGTTTTCTTCAATCTTTCCGGCAATATCATTGATCGAAAGTTTGAAAGCGTCGAGTTTATAAGGATCTGTCTTGATATTTAGTTTCTTATATTCTTGACCACTTAACTGAACATCGGCAACCCCTTCTACACGCACGAGTTCGTTTCGAATATAACTTTCGGCTGCTTTGCGTAATACTGCCATGTCTTCGATGTTGGGATGGGAGAGTCCGATGAGGACTACAGGTGCAGAGTTTGGGTCGTTTTGACTGATATTCAGTTCCTTTATTTCTTGATTTGCACTGTACCCGCCGATTGCTTTTTGAAGATCAAGAAATGCTTCATCCATATCTTTACCCCAGGTATACTCTACATTAATACGGGCAGTACCAGCTTTGATAATGGACGAAACGGCTGTAATATCGCGTTGTCTGATTACCATTGCTTCGATATTCTTGACATATTTCTTTTCAATCTCTTCTGGCGGACGATCTCCGGCATCTAGTTCGATGTACAAACTCGGATTATTAAGAGATGGTAATAGGTCGACACCTAATTTGTCGTATGATATTTTCCCGAGAAGCAAGATGGCACAAACCATCATGGTCACGGTAACCGGATTGTTTACGGCTAGTTGTATAATTTTTTTCATGGTAGCGTGTTAGCGTTCTACTTTTACATTGCTATTTTCACGTAGTGTTTCAAAGCCTTTTATGATAAGGTTGTCATTTACTTTTAAACCTGCAACAACTTCGATATTTTCTTCATCCTCAAGACCTGTGTTAATATCGCGAAGAATGGCTACGTTTTTCTCAACGATAAACACATACTTACGCATGCGGTTGGATTGTATTTCTTGTGTCGGAATAACAATTGTACTATCTGCACGGTCTACTACGAAATATGATTTTACAAACATTCCTGGTCGTATCTTTAGCTTGCTGTTGGCATTTAGCTTTGTCCATTTGTAAG
>CAMTPD010000383.1 GCA_947074265.1 uncultured Porphyromonadaceae bacterium | reverse complement strand
CGGAGTGACTGGAGTTCAGACGTGTGCTCTTCCGATCTATAGTATATGCTATCGATGAAATGAACGATCCAATGATTCATCTCTTTGAGCAAGGTACATACAAAGGACAAGTTATCAAAAAAGGGCAAGGCCCTAATGAAATGGTATCGCCCTTCGAACTTTCACCTTCATTTGATGGTAAAAACATTTGGATCTACGATAACTCAACCCAACGATGGTTGGAATTTTCAGGAGAAGCGATTGCAGCAAATACCAAGGCTGTCGTAACAGATAAAATAGAGTTTACAAGAAACAACAATACCCCTTTTGCACCGGCAACACCTTTTTGGATCACTAGCAGCCAATTCATTTGCACAAATCCTTGGAATCATGAAGACCGATTCTATATCATAGACCGTACAACGATGGAGAGAAAGGGAGTTAAGAATCCAAACATTACATTTACAGATCAACTTCCGGCCTCTATCCTCAGCATTTTATTTGATGCCAAGATGACCGTGAAGCCTGATCGATCGAAAGTAGCACTGGCTGGAAATTATCTAGATGCCATTGAAATATTCAACACGAATGGAGAGATACTCAACACAATAAAAGGTCCGGAAGAAGGGTTCAACTTTGCTTTTGACCACGCAAAATCATTGGAGATAAATATCCTATCAACCAATGCAGATACTAAAAAAGCATATGTAAATATCTGCTCAACAAATCAGTACATCTATGCATTGTATTCCGGTAAAAGCAAGGGTGGAGAATCAAACTATAACTTAGGAAATTGTATATATGTTTTTGACTGGGACGGAAAACCTATAAAAAAGTATTTATTAGATCAAGATTTGATTCACTTCGATATAAATGAAAAAGAACAACGACTTTATGCTGTATCGAAACCGGAGAACTACATCATATATTATAACTTATAAGAATAGACTATTATCTCTTTTGACAGAGAATAAAACGTAATAAGACAAGAAAGGCTACCTCGTAAGCGAAGCAGCCTTTCTTTATCTAAGTATTGGATAGTGCTTAGTTTTGTTTTTCTGTAATGGTAAAGTCTCCGTTTGAGATACTCCAATCATTGCCAAAGAATCCTGACACTTCTACGCCTTCAATACCGCTGCGAAGCATATCAACATTGAAGATCAATACATCTGGGAATCCGGTGATACCTGAAATGTAGTCATTAGCATATCCTGCCTTCATCCCTTCGATGCCTGTACCTGCAACAACACCTACGCTGGCAGTTTGGCTATCTTGACGAGGATATACAAAGTAAGTACCAAGGTCTGTTCCTTTCATTTGTTTTCCGCCGAAATTGATTTCGCCGTTTTTCACTTGAATAGGAGCGTTCTTAAGTAGCTTGTTCCATGCTTTATTGTTCGATGCATTTCCATAAACTACTACGTTACGATCTTTGTATTTCACAGGATTAAATTGAGTATCTGCGATTACATCAATAGAACCATTGCCACGATACAAGAATGTTTCCGCATCGAAAGCTGCTTTGTTACGATACCATTCGTTTTCTGCTTTGTTTCCGCCGGTTGCATATACAAAAACAACGTCGTTATCGAATGCTTGCTTGAAACCACCCGAACGTTGTGCATATTTTTGAGTGGTTGGTACACCTTCGATCACAGTCCATTTGTTGTCTGTATTCTTTAATGTGATTTCTTTTTCGCCATTCAATGCAATCGTTTGGCCGTCGATAATGATTGACTTCAAGTTCTTCGAAGCCAGTTTCCCTGTTTCGAACGTAATCATTTCTACGTTATTGGTTGTACCGCTGATACTATTGTCAATGATGTCGAACAATACGTTTGAAACTTGATATGCCTTCTTTTGCTGATCGATACGAAGCCAGTGGTTGGTTGCCGAAATAGCAGGAGATGCCGTATAGAACTCAACACGGTTCATCGCGCTATCTGCCGGGATTGAGTGACGATTGAAGAAGTCGAAGATTGGCTTCCAGTCTACACTCTCGTTGCTATACCAGTGGGATCCGCCCGGATACTCGTAGTAGCAGAAGTCGGTATGAAACTCACCCAATTCCTGACGCATACGACGAGCTTGATCAATCTTCACAACAGAGTCTGAATCGCCATGTAGGATATATACACCTGATTGCAGGTAGTTGCGCTTCAAATCTAATGTACGTCCACCTTGAGCTCCACGCTCAATCATTCCGAAATGTGCTTTACCTTCGTTTGGTTTGTCTGCTTCCGGACGTGAATATTTAGCAATATCCGGATAACTTGCACATGGTGCGATTGCGGCAAACTGGTCTGGATAAGTTACACCCAAGTACCATGTTCCGTGTCCGCCCATTGAATGTCCGGTCAAATAGGTGCGATCGTCTTTTGTTTTAAATACACGTTTTGCATCGGCCAATACTTCCATAGCGTCGATACGTCCCCACTCTTCCCAATTGAATCCGAAAGGACGACGATTGGTTGCTGCAATCATGTGTCCCCAGTCTTTTTGCGCATAAGCTCGAGCTTGATTACGTGCTTCAACTGAAGCTCCGTGCACTGTTAAGAACAATGCTTGCTCATCACCTTTTGTTGTTGACGGTGCTACACTGTAATATTGAACACTTTTATCTACGTTGCTTAGGAAAGTACGTTCGTGATACGTATCTGCGCTGCGTTGCTGAAGTGCGATCTGAGTCGTATCAATTACTTTTCCGCTTTTGTCGATTAGTTTTACCGTAGCCTTTACTTCAGATCGGCAGAGCACACGTCTGAACTCCAGTCACTCCGGAGAATCTCGTATGC
>CAMTPD010000382.1 GCA_947074265.1 uncultured Porphyromonadaceae bacterium | reverse complement strand
CACGTTTTAGAGTTGCAAACTCACTAATCGGAGCCATATTATTACCAATACGAACAAATAGATTTTGTAAGCTCTTTTCGTCAAGTCGATACTCAGGAGCTGCTTGGAGCATAACACGATAGATCTTTGAAAAGCGGTTGATGTTAGAAACATAACTACCACCACAGTACGCAGATAATGTTGCTAAGACTTCGTCTGGGCCAACACCTGCACGTTTACATTTCGCAGCATCAACTTCAACTTCCCATTGAGGATAGTTTATGTTGAATGTAGAGTAAACTGATCCAACCTCCGGACGCTCACGAAGTTTGGCAAGAAACTCTTGAGTTGTTTGTTGGAATGTTGCAAGGTCTGCATCTCCTCTGTTTTGTAAATGTAGTTCGAAACCATTACCGACACCATATCCCGGAATCATACCTGGCGCGATAGCAAAGATACTTGCATCTTTAATATCTTGTGTGCGACCATAAATTTGTCCGATAACAGCACTCACATGGTCAGAATCTTCCGGACGTTCATCCCAATGCTTAAGTTTGATGATAAAAGTACCGAAAGAACTACCTTGTCCTGATAGTAATCCGAATCCGGATACTTTCTGATAGTTACTAATTTGAGGAATTTGACTAATTCTAGATTCTACTTCTTTTAATATACGTTCAGTTTGTGATAACGATGTACCAGGAGCTGTACTAACATTGACAAAGATTGTACCCTGATCTTCATCCGGTACAAGACCTGTTTTAGTTGTTTTGACAAGAAAAACAAGTACAACACATGCTCCAATAATGCTCAATCCGGAAAGCCATTTTCGTTTGATGAAAAATACAACAATGTTTTTGTATCGTTCACTAAGAACATCAAAAACTGCTGTAAACGCCTTCCTAAAACGAGCTGCAAAGTTATCTTTTGGTTGTCCGTTTTCATCCAAGTATGGCTTTAGAATCAAGGCACATAATGCAGGGCTTAACGTTAAAGCGTTGATCGTAGAAATACCAACGGCAACAGCCATTGTTATACCAAACTGAGTATAGAATGTACCGGCGGTTCCCCCCATGAATGTAACGGGAATAAACACTGCCATAAAAACAATCGTGGTTGTAACAATTGCTGATGTAATGTTGCTCATCGCATCAATTGTTGCTTTATAAGACGATCGGTATCCTGCATCGAAACGTTCTTGTACAGCCTCGACGACGACAATCGCATCATCTACCACAGTACCAATAGCAAGAACCAAAGCAAATAAAGTAAGAAGGTTGATACTAAATCCTGCAATAGACAAGAACGCAAAAGTACCAACTAAAGAAACAACAATCGCAACTGTAGGAACAATAGTAGAGCGGATGTCTTGTAAGAAAACATACACCACAAGTATAACAAGAATAATTGCTTCTATCAAAGTTTTTATAACAGCATCCATCGAAGCATAAAGAAAGTCATTAACACTCGTAAGGTGTATTATCTCTATGCCGGGAGGTAGATTCTTTTCAGCTTGTGCGAGAAATGTATCAATATTTTCAACTACTTCTGTTGCATTAGAACCAGCTGTTTGGTAAACCATTGTTGCGATTCCGGGTTTACCACTAGCTTCGCCAATAAAGCCGTATGATTCTTTTCCAAGTTCTATTGTTGCAACATCCTTTAATTTTAAAATATTACCATCAGAAGTCGCGCGGATTACAATGTTTTCAAACTCTTCAGGAGTACTAAGACGTCCTTTGTATTTCATGACATATTGAAAAGTCTGATCTGTATTTTCAGCTAAAGAACCAGTTGGCGATTCAATATTTTGTTCAGCTAAAGCTTTGTTGATATCAGCAGGAGTTAGTTTGTATTGTGCCATTACATCTGGTTTTAACCAGATACGCATACTATAATCTCCTCCTAAAACCATAACATCACCAACCCCTGAGATACGTAAGATTTCAGGACGAAGATTGATATTCACATAATTGGATAGAAAGTTTTCATCATAGCGGTCGTCAGTACTGCGCAGTGAAAACACTTTTAGCATACTTGTTTGACGCTTACTTGTTGTAACACCGATGCGATTAACTTCTGCCGGTAGTGATCCGGTTGCTTTCGATACACGATTTTGTACGTTTACAGCAGCCATATCAGGATCCGTTCCTTGCTTGAAGTAAACGTTAATTGAAGCGTTACCATTATTACTGGTTGTTGAGGTTAAGTAAGTCATATTCTCAACACCATTGATTGCTTCTTCAAGCGGAGCGATTACACTTTTCTGTAAAGTTTCGGCACTGGCTCCAGGATATGCCGTCGATACTTGAACTGTAGGCGGTGCAATATCTGGATATTGTTCTACAGGAAGTGTGAAAATTCCGATTACACCGATAAGAACCAATATAATTGAAATCACAAATGACAGAACGGGTCTGTCAATAAATGTCTTTATATTCATCGATTAACCCTCCTTTTGTGTTTTGGCAGTAATAGGAGTTCCCTCTCTTAAGGTTGCTACACCTTCTTTTACAATTGTATCTCCGTTTTGTAGTCCATTAATTATAGCGTACTCTTTGCCACCATTTAAAGCAACACCTTCGACAATAGCAGTTGCAGCTTTCCCATCTACAACTTTATACACATAAAGCTTGTCTTGAATCTCAAATGTAGCCTTTTGAGGCACAACCATTGCATTGTTTATTGTTTCCGGAATTAAAACTTTACCGGAAGCACCACTTACTAAGACTCCTTTGCTATTTGGAAATAGATCGGAAGAGCGTCGTGTAGGGAAGAGTGTACGTCCTGGTGTAGATCT
>CAMTPD010000381.1 GCA_947074265.1 uncultured Porphyromonadaceae bacterium | reverse complement strand
TTAGACTTTGATTCGATGGTAGTATCGCCCGAAGTGAAGTTTACATTTTCCCATACAAAGGTACCTACATCTCCCTTGCGCTTTCCAAGGCTTTTGCCGTTTACAATCAGCTCTGCCTCGTCCATATTGGAGTATACTTTCATATTTCCTACGGCAGCTTTGCGGGTGTCGATGCGCTTATCGGCAATGTAAACGAACGGATCTTTGGTGTTCCAGTTTGCTTTGTAGAAATAAAAAGCATCCTTTTTGTCTTTGCGGTTGAAGCTTACCAGCCCTTTGTCGTTGATACCCGGGCGATCGCCTTCGGTGCGGTGTGCGGCGCCGAAATCAAATAGATTCCAAATGAAGGTTCCCCATACGAACGGACGGTCTTTAATCGCCTTCCAGTTCTCTTCGTGGTAAAACGTTTGCCACGATTCGGGATGCCACCAACTGGTTGGGTTGGTCTTTTCCAGAGCTTCTTGTTGTTGGTAAATGCTCGCGCCTGCTCCGTATTCACTCACGCCGATGCAAAGCTGCGGATTCTTTTCGTGTGTGCTGTCGAGAAACTTGCCCAAGTCTTTTGGCATACCGCCATACCATCCGTCGTATCTGTTCCAAGCAATAAGATCGGTAATGAAATTGAGCGCGCCGCCTTGGTTACTTGCCGAAGTGGTAATACGAGTAGGGTCGAGTTGCTTGGCCAATACATTGAGTTCCTTCACGTATTCTACCGGATTGTCGCCGTCTTCTTTCAGCTCGTTGAAAAGTCCCCAAAACAATACCGCAGGGTGGTTGTAGTTTTGCTTGATCATCTCGGTAAGCTGCAGGCGTCCGTTTGCTTTGAACGATTCTTGATCTACAAAGCCTTTGTCGCGGTATCCGCCCGGGCCTACGAATGGAATTTCAGACCAGGCCACGATTCCGCTTTGGTCGAGTAGGTCGTAAAAGAACGGAGCATGTGGGTAATGCGACAAACGGATGGCATTTGATCCCATTTCCTCTAGTATTGCAAGGTCTTCGATATGGTGTTCTTTGCGCAATGCATTACCGATCTGCGCGCGATCTTGGTGACGGCATACTCCCTTCAAAGGCATGTGTTCGCCATTCAAGAAGAAACCTTTTGCCGGATCTACGTGGTAGAAACGCAATCCCAATGGTTGGGTTACTTTATCTACCGCAACGTTGTTTGCAATCAGTTCTACGTCTACATTGTACATAAACGGATCTTTTTGTCCGTTCCAAAGGCGCGGCTTTGCAATCTCGAAAGGAATTGTTTCGGTAAATTGTGTGTTTGCAGCTAGCGTTACCGGTTTGTTTTGTTGCAATACGACTTTGTCGCCATCCTTTACGGTAAGGCGAAGGGTTGCTTCTTTTGCAGTGTTGGCACCGTTGGATAGTACGATATCTGTCGAAACCTGAGCAAGATCTTTCGTTACGTTTGTTTGACTGAGGTATACTCCCGGCGAAGCGTAGTCGAGCGGAGAGATACAAACGGGGTCGGTCACAAGCAGCGTTACGTCGCGATAGATACCGCCATAGAAATTGAAGTCGCCCACAAGTGGCATTACATCAAGCTGCGGAGCGTTGTTTACGCGTACCCAAAACTTGTTGTCTTTGTTGTAATCGATCTTGTCGGTGATTTCGTATACGAAAGAAGTATATCCGCCTCGGTGCTCGCCGATGTGCTTTCCGTTGATAAACAAGTTGGAAACGGTGTTGACACCATCAAACTTAATGAATACGCGCTTGCCTTGCCAAGCAGAGTCTACCTTAATGGTTTTCTCGTAGTTTCCTAAACCGCGGTTGTAGTCGAGCTTTCCTACAAGTGCGTCGGTTGTATTCCAGGTGTGCGGAATGTCTACACGTTTGCGCACGTTCTTTTCTACGACGTGTCCTTCGGTAAATTGCCAATTGTCATTGAGCGATACGTGTTGGCGTTGCGCCAGAAGGCTGGTGCCGGTCAGCAATAAAGCACCAATTAATTTTACGGAATTCATGAAATTAAATTGTTGGTTAGTTAATTCTATTCGGGTTGTAAAGACAATTTGCATTCGGAATAAAAGACATTGTGTTTTAAACTAAATTATATTGTCTTTGAACAAGGGCTAAAAATAGCTTTTTTTTACGAGAAAAAAGTATGGTATTTTTATGAACTGCTCAGCTATATTGCCTTGTTGTGATAACATTTGGCAACGATTGTTCTGTATAATCAACATCTTTTATATTGTGCGATTAAAAGCGACTCGTAACGTGCAAATTAAGTAAATAGCAAATAGTTATTGAGGTTGCGATCATAATGAATAAAAGAACAAAAACAAGAGGATGAGAATTTTTGAGGCGACGTATTATTTGTATTTTTTTGTTGGTTTTGGTTTCCTTTTTTAGAGATAAACAGGAATTAAAAGGGAATCAGGTGCAATTCCTGAACAGTCCCGCTGCTGTGAACTCTGTAGAATCGGTCCGACAGGAATTGCCACTGTATTTATTCCGCAAAAAGAATATGGGAAGGCAGTCGGACACGAGAGTAAGTCAGAAGACCTGCCAAGACCGGATGTTCGTATGGCTTTCGAGGAAAAGGCCGGGACTTAAGTTAATCTACTTTTTTCCCTTCTAGCTATTCCCCATTACCGAAAGGATTCTTTCCGGTGATAGAGCCTTCACGTGCCTACATCCAATGGCCCTATTGTTTCCGTTCAATATAAGATATACACATGATATTATAAAGATATAATCAACGATATGATCAAGGAATTTTTAAAACGCGACGGTAGGGTAGTATCTTTTACGCAAGCTAAACTTAT
>CAMTPD010000380.1 GCA_947074265.1 uncultured Porphyromonadaceae bacterium | reverse complement strand
AATTTTTGTTACCTGAAAACAAAATGTCTATTTAACCACAAATAACACTGTTGGACTATAACATCAGAACAATAATACGCTAAATATAACGAAAAGTAAGATTATAAATAAAGTCAATTAAAACAGCTCGAAGCCGGATCAATCCATATCATTCGTGGGGTTCTAGCAGAGTTTGAGAAACAATTTATGTTATACTCGATCGGTAAAGACTCTTCTGTAATGGTGCGTCTTGCTGAAAAAGCTTTTGCTCCGGGTAAAGTGCCTTTCCCTTTGATGCACATTGACTCGAAATGGAAATTTAAAGAAATGATCGACTTCCGTGAGCAATATGCAAAAGAGCACGGATGGGACTTGATCGTTGAATACAATAAAGAAGCTTTCGAAGCTGGTGTTGGTCCATTTACTCACGGGAGTAAAGTACACACAGATATGATGAAAACGCAAGCGCTATTAGCAGCACTTGACAAACATAAATTTGACGCTGCATTTGGTGGTGCGCGCCGTGACGAAGAAAAATCACGTGCAAAAGAACGTATCTATTCTTTCCGTGATAAATTTCACCAATGGGATCCTAAAAATCAGCGTCCCGAATTGTGGGATATCTACAATGCAAAGGTTCATCAAGGTGAATCAATTCGCGTATTCCCTCTTTCAAACTGGACAGAACTTGATATCTGGCAATATATTCGATTAGAAAACATTCCTATTGTTCCTCTTTATTACGCAAAAGAACGTCCTGTCGTTAATATGGACGGTAATCTAATTCTTGCCGATGATGATCGTATGCCACAAGAGCTACGCGACAAAGCTGAAATGAAGATGGTTCGATTCAGAACACTCGGATGTTACCCTCTTACAGGTGCTGTTGATTCAGAGGCCGCTACAATTGAAGAGATTGTAGAAGAAATGATGACAACAACTAAGTCGGAACGTACAACTCGTGTAATTGACTTTGACCAAGAAGCGAGTATGGAACAAAAGAAAAGAGAAGGTTATTTCTAATCGTTTTACTAAAAAGCTAGAATAATGAGCACTAAATTAAATATATCGGAATTTCTTGATCAAGACGAAAAGAAAGATCTTTTGCGTTTACTTACAGCCGGTTCGGTAGATGATGGAAAGTCTACACTAATTGGTCGTCTACTTTTTGATAGCAAAAAACTATACGAAGATCAACTAGACGCACTTGAGCGTGACAGTAAACGTGTTGGTAATGCCGGTGAAAACATCGACTATGCATTACTTCTTGACGGATTGAAAGCTGAACGTGAACAAGGAATTACGATCGATGTAGCTTATCGCTATTTCTCTACAAACAAGCGTAAATTCATTATTGCTGATACCCCGGGGCATGAGCAATATACCCGTAATATGATTACAGGCGGATCTACGGCCAACTTGGCAATTATCCTTGTTGATGCCCGTACCGGTGTAATCACACAGACTCGTCGTCACTCATATTTGGTTTCATTACTTGGAATCAAACACGTAGTACTTGCCGTAAATAAAATGGACCTTGTTGATTACAGTCAAGAAGTTTTTGACAAGATTGTAGCTGATTATAAAACATTCGCTGCTCCACTCGGTATTCCAGATATCCATTGCATTCCTCTTTCGGCATTGAACGGTGATAATGTTGTTGAGAAATCAGAGAATATGCCTTGGTACGAAGGGACTTCCCTACTTGATTATCTCGAAAATATCCAACTTGAATCAGATCAAAACTTCGAAGACTTTAGATACCCGGTACAGTATGTACTTCGCCCAAATCTTGATTTCCGTGGTTTTTGTGGAAAAGTTGCATCCGGCGTTGTACGCAAAGGAGACGAAGTGATGGCTCTCCCTTCAGGAAAAAAGTCTCGCGTAAAAGGTATTCACACCTATGAAGGTGAGATAGACATGGCATTCGCACCTCAATCTATAACAATAACTTTGGAAGATGAAATCGATGTTTCGCGTGGCGAAATGCTTGTTCATCCAAATAATCAGCCTCGTGTAGAACGCGATTTTGAAGCGATGCTTGTATGGATGGATGAAAACACAATGGACCCTGCTCAACAGTTTTTCATCAAACATACCACAAACTTGAGTCGTGTACGCATCGACCAAATTAAATACAAAGTAGATGTAAACACCATGGAACAATCTGATGCTGATAAATTAGCATTGAATGAAATCGGTCGTGTTACATTTACATCAAACAAACCTCTATTTTTTGATCCATACTTACAAAACAAAAGCTGTGGTTCATTCATTTTGATCGATCCGGTAACAAACAATACTTGTGCTGTTGGTATGATTATTGATAAAGTGAACGGAAACAGCAAACAAGTAGCCATCACAGAAGCTGATCGTCTAATCATGCGCGAAGGAAAATCGCTCATTGCTCATAAAGAGCGCGAAAGCCGTCTTGAGCAAAAAGCAGCTACTTTATGGATTGCTAGCAACGATCATGAAGCTACGAATGAGGCTGCTTATACATTAGAGCGTCGCTTGTTTGACTATGGTAAAACTGCTATCGTTCTTCCTGCTCAAAAAGCAACAGAACATGTAGCAC
Organism: uncultured Porphyromonadaceae bacterium; assembly: GCA_947074265.1. Classification (GTDB taxonomy): domain Bacteria; phylum Bacteroidota; class Bacteroidia; order Bacteroidales; family CAMTPD01; genus UBA12018. Next base: position 228 of record CAMTPD010000380.1, on the reverse strand, counting down.
ACATGTGTAATCTGCTCAATGAACAAGGATTTATCGTCATTTGCACAACAGATGCTCTATCTGAGAAAGATGCACATGACATCAAAAATGTGATCGGCGAAAACAGATTTACATGGGTTGCAGTAAACGAAGCATGCGCTCATGCCGACTTTGCAATTCAAACCGGCAATATCATGTCGGGGGTTGAAGCCATAGCCAATACACTTTAACGAAACGATGACAATTAAT
>CAMTPD010000379.1 GCA_947074265.1 uncultured Porphyromonadaceae bacterium | reverse complement strand
CGAGATTCTCCGGAGTGACTGGAGTTCAGACGTGTGCTCTTCCGATCTAGCCATTCTTTTCGCGCAACGCAACATTCAGACGACTATTCATACCGGGACCACCCAAGATATTATTCAACAGAAACAATCCCGTGCGGCGTTCGTCGTACATACTATACGACCTACCACCTACAAAAGCATGCGCTTGAAACGTATCTTTCACATCAACTTTCGTTATAGCTTGTTGTGGTAGCGGTGCAACTCGATTGTTTTTGTACGGTATATCAGCCACATCCTTACAATACGACTCCACCATACGTACAATCTTCTTAAACGGAGTAGCCCCCATTGAAAAGAAAATCATATTCGATGCAACGTAATGTTTCTGATAGAATGCCAATGATATCTCTCGATCAAATTCATTGAGTGTGCTTTCTTCTCCCAATATATTATGCCCCAATGCATGATCTTTGAAAAGCAAATTTTCAAATTCATCGTAGATCAATTCCGAAGGATTGTCTTTGTATGAGTTGATTTCGTCCAGAACTACATCGAGTTCCTTCTCAAGTTCTTTCTCGGGGAAGCGTGAATTAAATACTAAATCCGACAACAGCTCAATAGCTCTGCCGATATGTTCTTCCATGAAAATTGAATACACATAGGTTTCTTCTTTCGTAGTATACGCATTTAGTTCGCCTCCCACATTTTCCATTCGGTTCAGAATGTGCCACGCTCTACGTTTGTCGGTACCTTTGAAAAGCATATGTTCGACAAAATGTGCCATTCCAAACTCCTTTGCGAGTTCATCTCTCGTGCCCGAAGCAACCCCAAAACCGCAATAAGATACGGGTGAATTGCTCGGAAGATGAATGATTCGCAGTCCATTTGATAAAAGATGAGACTGATAATGCATATTTTTCCCTCTCTAATTTGAAGCAGCAAAATTAAAATAATACTTTTGCAAACCATTTTTCCTACGAGATTATTTACTCGTGATTATCAACGTATAATTATATTACTCAGATATGAACAACGAACACATAGTGTCTATCTTAAAAAAAGAAGCCGAAGCCGTTCTTAATATTCCTGTTTCTTCAGCTTTTGACGATGCGGTTGCGCTCATCGTAGAACACGTACACAACCAAAGAGGCAAACTGGTAATTAGCGGAATGGGCAAAGCCGGGCAAATTGCAGCAAATATTGCTACAACATTTAGCTCTACCGGAACTCCTGCATTCTTTTTGCATCCAAGCGAAGCACAACATGGCGACCTAGGATTCATCAGAGAAGAAGACGTAATGTTGTTGATCTCTAATTCTGGAAAAACACGTGAACTGATCGAACTGGTACATCTTACTCGCGGCCTTTGTCCCGACATGAAATTTATTGTCGTAACAGGAAATCCTGAAAGCCCGCTTGCACAAGAAGCTACAATCTGCCTAGCTACAGGCGGACCTAAAGAAGTATGTCCGCTAGGACTTACACCTACTACATCAACAACAGTGATGACCGTAATCGGTGATATCCTTGTTGTAAACACAATGAAAGCAATCAACTTTTCGAACACCGAATATGCCAAACGTCATCACGGTGGATATCTTGGTGCAAAATCAAGAGAGCAAAGTAAAGAAGAATAATAATCCAAGCATGAGAAAAGTAATTGGCATCGGAGAGTCTATCCTCGATATAATTTTCCGTAACGACGAACCCCAGAAAGCTATTCCGGGCGGGTCTGTATTTAATACCTTGACATCCCTACAACGTTTGGGTATCGAGACCGCATTTATTAGTGAACTGGGCAACGATCAACCCGGCAAAATGATTCGTAAATTCATGCAAGACAATCACATGTCTACCGAATACATCGAGAACTATGCCGATCGCAAAACGCCGGTTTCGCTTGCATTCTTGAACGAAAACAACGACTCTGACTTTATCTTCTACAAAGAAGAAGGAAAAGAGAGCTTGGATGTAAAACTACCCATAATCAATCAAGATGATATCCTTATCATCGGATCTTATTATTCGGTAAACCCTTCGCTTCGCAACCGTATTGTCGAGATCCTCGATTATGCTAAAGAACGAAAAGCAATCATCTTTTACGATCCCAACTTCAGAAAGCCGCATGCGCACAAAGCATTGCGCTTGATGCCAACCATTATCGAAAACTTCGAATACGCCGACATTGTACGCGGATCGACAGACGACTTTGTCAACATCTACGGATGCGACGAATCCAAAGCCGTATACGAAGGAAACATTCGTTTCTATTGTCGCAACTGTATCTGCACTTCGGGAAGTAAAGGTGTAAAGCTATACAACGGATACATCACCAAGCAATACGATGTAGAACCCATCGAAACCGTTTCATCGATCGGAGCCGGCGACACATTCAATGCAGGTATTATCTATGGGCTTATCAAAAACAATATCGGACTACGCGATATTCAATATCTACAAGAACAAGATTGGGATAAAATCATAAAAATAGCTACAGACCTATCAACGGAAGTTTGCAAAAGTTACGAGAACTATATTTCCAACTCATTTGCAGAGGAATATAAGAACAACCGTTAAATATTTTCAAGAAAGGTACTAACATCATTAGAGTTTGACTACTTTTGTACTAAAGGTTTTTCTTTAGTATGATAAGACGTATCCTATATTTCCTTAGTCTGACGGTTGTATTGTGTAGTTGCTCCGAACCTTATGTCGAGGTGCGAACTGCTTGTAGCCGCGATAATATTGGAAACTAGCTCGTTAAGTGGGAAACGTTTCCTGCCATAAAAGGGAATGTAGCGATATTTGTT
>CAMTPD010000378.1 GCA_947074265.1 uncultured Porphyromonadaceae bacterium | reverse complement strand
AGACACGTACGTGTCTAAGATGTGTACAGGTACGTGACGCATTCTTGTCATATACGTGTCTAAGATGTGTACAGGTACGTGTCTAAGCTTAAGGGTTATATCAAGTATAAATAAGATAGATAGAAATAAGAAGTTGAAGGTTGTGCTAGATAATACAAACATGCTTACGACAGCATCGTCTGTTTTTTGTTTCAAAATGGAGAAAAAGCGTTTCATTGATTTTCATGGATATTTGATTAGTTAATAGAGGGTCGGTCTGCGAGGTGTAGATCGACCCTTTTTGCATCTCTTCTATTGTGGCATCAGAAACAAAACGAATTATTTGTGAAACTTATATACCGAATTACTGTTGTTTATATACTGTGGTTTTTTAAGCTTATTTATTAGAGCAATGAAGTTAAAACACTGTTTAAATCTGGATATACTCCAACAACCGGATGATACAACTTGCGGTCCAACAAGTCTGCATGCTGTATATGCATATCACAAACACGACTTGCCTTTGCAAGACGTTATTGATTCTGTGAATGCTCTCGACGAGGGTGGAACTTTTGGTGTAATGCTAGGATTAGATGCTTTGAAACGTGGCTTCGACGCAACGCTTTATTCATTTAATATGAAGCTATTCGATCCGTCTTGGAGCGATTTATCACCAGAGGAGTTGTTTAATAAACTAGAGCAACAAAAGAAATATAAGAAAGGAAAGCGATTTGATATTGCAACAAAGGCTTATCAAGAGTTTCTTAAACTTGGGGGCAAGGTGGTATTAAACGAGGTACTGACACCGAAGCTTCTATCAGGCTTTTTTGCGAAAGATTTACCGGTTTTGACAGGACTGAGTGCTACATATTTGTATCAGACTAAAAGAGAATTTACAGGAAAAAACAATCAATCGGTATATGATGATATGAAAGGTGAACCAATGGGACATTTTGTTGTTCTATGTGGTACTGATCATACAAAAGTATTTGTAGCCGATCCGTATGAAGAAAATCCAATATCAGAAACCAATTATTATGAAGTGGACATCTATCGACTAATTAATGCAATTATGTTAGGTATTATTACTTATGATGCAGTATTGTTGATAGTGTCGCCAAAGAAAAAGGCATGAAAAAAGTTGTTGTTGTGAATAGTCCCTCTCAATGGGACTTAGATATCCCAGACTTGGAGGTTATTACTCCTGCAAAATACTTGAAAAACGATTGTTATGCAGATGTGAAAAACTTGCGTGTGTTTAACTTGTGTCAAGATTATGCTTATCAAACAAAAGGATATTATGTTTCACTTTTGGCTGAAGCAAGAGGACATAAAGTAATTCCGTCAGTGAAGCACTTGCTAGATCTTAAGGTGCAACCGGTGGTAAAGGTTGTTTCTGAAGAGCTTGATGATGTGATTCAGAGAAGTTTAAAACGTATCAAGTCGGATGAGTTTATTTTAAGTGTATATTTTGGTAAGAATCTTGCTTCACAATACAATACGTTGGCGCATGAATTCCATAAACTATTTCAAGCTCCATTACTTCGTATTCGTTTTGTTCATGTGAATGGGAAATGGGAAGTAAACTCGATAAAGGCGATTCCTTTTAAAGAAATACCAATGCATCACATGTCGTATGTTTTCGAGTTTGCCAAAGAGTATTTTACTCGTAAACGTTACGATGAAGCAAAGCGCGGAAAGTATGCTTATGATTTGGCTATTCTTGTAGATCATAATGAAACAGAACCGCCTTCAAATAAAAAGGCTTTGCACAAGTTTGCATCTGTTGCTGAAAAGATGGGCTTCTATGTTGAGTTTATAACAAAGAATGATTATGGTAGAGTACGAGAATTTGATATGTTATTTATTCGTACTACTACAGGTGTTAACCACTATACATATCGTTTTGCGCGTAGAGCTCAATCTGAAGGACTGGCTGTAATTGATTCTCCAGAGTCGATTTTGAAGTGCGCAAATAAAGTGTATTTGGCAGAATTGCTAAAAGCTGCGAAAGTGCCAACTCCAAAAAGTATCATTGTTTCGAGTGTAAAGGATGAGAAAATTCCAGATTATATAGGTTTTCCTTGTGTTCTGAAATTGCCTGATTCGTCTTTTTCGATAGGTGTAAAGAAAGCTAAAAATCCGGAAGAACTAAAAGAAAAGCTTGGAGCAATGCTAAAACAGTCGGATCTCGTTGTGGTGCAAGAGTTTGTTCCTACCGATTTTGACTGGCGTGTAGGTATACTTAATAATGAGGTTTTATTTGTTTGTAAATACTTCATGGCTAAAGGGCACTGGCAGATTTATAATTGGGGAACCAAACAGAAAGAAGATATTGAAGGTGAGTTTGAGAATATACCAATCGATCAGGTTCCTGATTGTGTAATAAAAACTGCATTGAAGGCAACCAAACTAATTGGAGATGGTTTGTATGGTGTCGATATTAAAGAGATCGACGGCAAGGCTATTGTGATAGAAATTAATGATAACCCAAATATCGATGCAGGCATCGAAGATCAATTGGCAGAAGATACAATCTACAAAAAATTGATTACCCATTTAATTCGTTCCGTTGATTTAAAACACATTTGATCATGAAAGAAAAACTACACTTATTTACTGCGATCGGTATTGAATTAGAGTATATGATCGTAGACAAAGATACGTTGAAAGTAAAACCGATTTGCGATAAACTGATCGAAAAGATTTCTGGCGAAATATCCGGAGATTATGAAAATGGAAAGATTGCATGGTCGAATGAATTGGTTACACATGTCGTAGAATTAAAAACAAATGGTCCGGCAAAATCTTTTG
>CAMTPD010000377.1 GCA_947074265.1 uncultured Porphyromonadaceae bacterium | reverse complement strand
TCTACACCATGACGTACACTCTTTCCCTACACGACGCTCTTCCGATCTCTCTCTCCTTTTTTCCTTCATTTCTTCAGATTTACATCTCTGCTTGTAGCTATGAATAGGCCCAGGTCTGCATACCAAAGCCTTTGGAATCCGCTCTGTTGTGTTAGAGCGAAGCTCCGGTGTAAAACAGCTGTATAATTAATGAATTATATAGCTGTTTGCAAGTTATTTATATATTTTGAAATTCTCACTATAAAAAGACAAATAAATCAAATGCATACCCTATGTTTAACAATTTAATCACCGAATTGAATGAATTGATATTACATTTGTAGTTTAAATCAACCGCTAATCGATATGAAAAACAAATTTAAATTGCAGATATTTGCTTTCTCTCTACTTTGTTCTATGGCTATCAATTCTCAAATAAAAACGAATGGAGGTTCACAGTATTTATTGAGTCAAACAAAAGATCTAAGTACAGATTTTTTTGATTTTAGCAATATCTATTTCTTTGCAGATAGTTTGGTTTCATTTAACGATGGTGAGGGGTTTGTCAAATGGAAACGTCATCAGTTGATGCCTCGTCAAGCTTTCAACGCTAATACTTATCTTCATCAACCTTTAAAAAACTTAGACTTTCCCGATACAGCTTACGATAACGATCCAGAACTATCGTTTAGTGTTCAACCTATCAACGAACGATGCTTGAGGATACGAATGTTGACAACCCCTATTAAATCCCCAGATATTGAATCGGTCATGTTGGTTAGTGAACCTTCTCAAGATTTGAGTCAATGGACTATAACTGATATAAATAATGATATTGTGTATGCTTCTAATATGGGTAGTTTAACCATTCAAAAATATCCATGGAGATTAATAGTTAAGGATAACAATGGTAAAATTTTAACCGAAACTCGTTGTTGGAGTGATAATGATTCGACTCAAATTAAAGTAGCTCCTTTTGGCTTTATAAAAAGAGGATCGGATAATACACGAAGTATCAATCCTGTTTTTAGTTTAGCTCCCGGTGAAATGATTTTTGGTTGTGGTGAATCTCCTACTCAATTAAATAAAGCTGGACAAAAGCTACATCTGTTTGTTACTGATCCACAAGGACCCGAGAGTAACGATATGTACAAGCCTATACCTTTCTTTTTAAGCTCACGTGGTTATGGTATGTTTATGCATACATCAGCACCTGTGACATGCGACTTTGGTAATTCATATATTGGTGCTAATAAACTTTTTATGGCAGATGAGGCTTTAGATTTATTTATATTCTTTGGTGAACCTAAAGAAGTAATTGGAGAATATACTTCTCTTGTTGGAAGACCGGAACTACCTCCGTTATGGAGTTTTGGCACATGGATGAGTCGTATTACTTACTTTAGTGAAAAAGAGGGAAGAGATATTGCAAATAATATTCGTAATCATCAGATTCCATGCGATGTGATACATTTTGATACAGGTTGGTTTGGTACAGATTGGCAATGTGATTATGCATTTGCTGCCGATCGTTTCGAAAATCCAAAGAAAATGTTGGCTGATTTGAAGAAACAAGGTTTTAGAACTTGCCTATGGCAGTTACCCTATTTTACGCCTAAAAATAAATTCTTTCCGGAACTAGTAGAGAAAGGATATTATGTCAAGAATGGTAAGGGTCAATTACCTTACGAAGATGTCGTGCTCGATTTTACAAATCCTGAAACTGTTGCTTGGTATCAAGATAAGATTGGAAATCTAATCGATATGGGAGTAGGAGCTATCAAGGTCGATTTTGGAGAAGGTGCTCCATTAGAAGGAATCTATAATAATGGAAGAAGTGGATTATACGAACACAATCTTTATCCAGTGCGCTATAACAAGGCGGTAGCCGATATAACAAAGGCTATAAGTGGAGAGAATATTATATGGGCACGTTCGGCATGGGCTGGTTCTCAACGATATCCTCTTCATTGGGGAGGAGATGCGGCAACTACAAATACAGGTATGTTGGGAACAATTCGTAGCGGCTTATCTCTAGGTTTATCAGGTTTTTGTTTTTGGAGCAATGACATAGGTGGTTTTGTTACTCAAACACCTGAAGAATTGTATCGTCGTTGGCTTCCATTCGGTTTTCTAGTTTCTCATAGTCGTGTACATGGAGCACCACCTACCGAACCATGGTTTTATGGTGATGAATTTACTGACTACTTCCGTAAATGTGCATCTTTAAAATACCAATTAATGCCTTATGTTTATGCACAAGCTAAGCTATGTACCGAAAGTGGATTGCCTATGTTGCGTGCTTTATTGCTCGATTATCCAAACGATCCGGGTGCATGGTTAATTGAAGATGAATATATGTTTGGTGAAAATATATTGGTAGCCCCTATGTTAGAAAATGGGAATAGTCGGAACGTCTACCTACCTGGTGATGATAAATGGATCGATTATCAGACGGGTAATGTATTTAATCCCGGATGGAATAATATAGATTGTGGCGAGTTACCAATAGTAATAATGGTAAAAGATGGTTCTGCTTTACCTCACGTTTCAGTTGCTGCATCCACCAATGAAATCGATTGGGATAATATTGAATGGAAAAAGTATCTAATAGACAAAACGGAAGCAAAGGGTTTATTATATACTCCAAATATGGATCTTTTGGAATCTGCTATATTTTAGGTGAGACAAATTCTTAGTCAATATGCAAACATAAAGTGTATTTTACAAATCAACTAAATAACGTAATTTGATATGTTACATTGGTTGCTGTGTACAATGATATTATTATCTTTACAGATCGGAAGAGCGTCGTGTAGGGAAAGAGTGTACGTCCT
>CAMTPD010000376.1 GCA_947074265.1 uncultured Porphyromonadaceae bacterium | reverse complement strand
TTTGTTTGCCACTACGATACCATTCAAACAGTTTATCACCAATTGCCTTAACTATGCGGTTGTGTTTTACAAGTTCACCACGTAAAGCAGGATCATTCAATTCTTTATCAAATTGTTGTTTAGCATCAATACCTTTAGGATAAGGGCGGAACAACGTAATAAATCCGGTATCATCAGCATTTACACAAACCATATCACTTTCGTTTGCAATCAGGTCGTATAAATAATATTTTGTTTCAAGGATACCTCCAATAATTGCTTGCATACCTTCCATACCAAAGTATTTCAAAGTAGCCCAACCGGCCAAAGAGCCAGAACTAGTACGAGACACTTCTAATGTATAATACATCGGATTGTATGGGCTGCGCACTTGTAGATAAGCATCATCACCACGGCGAAGCAACGATTCGAATTCAGTAGCATTCTTATAAAGGAAACAGCTACTTACATAAGGAGCCCAACCTACTTTGTGGAAGTCGATACCAATAGCATCTGCATGAATAACCTCTTTGTACTGTTCTGCATTCTTTTTCAAGATAGGAAGAATGTGTTCCGAGAATTGGAGTGGATTCTTTTCGAAATCGTAATGTTTGAAATACAACCAAGACCATCCTACTACACAGTCGGCATAAAGTAGCGTCTTACCATATCCTTTCGGGTTAGGATATTTATCCATGACTTCGCGCACTTTACCGATTGGGTCAAAGGCACTGGCATCAGTAGTACCCATTGTACATACAACCAACGCAACAGGAATACCTTTAGCATGAAGATCTTTCATCACCTCTTCTAAGTGTTGAGGATCCATTTGGTTTGTTTCGTTGTCTGTACGGATGTGGATAATATTATCCATACCAAGTCCCATCCAGTCAGTAGCATTTTGTTGCACATAGTGAGACTGTTGAGAGCACAAAACTTTAGCATCTGTTCTGATACCCTTGGTTCTTGAATCAGGCAATACCCTTGTCAATGCATATTTTACAGCGTAAGTCCAGCAGCCGCCGCCACCCCACGTATAAATAGCGCCGGTTGCTGTAGGATCCCAACCGATCAAGTTACCGATCATACCTGCTGTTTCGAGCTCTGCTTTATGTACATTCCAAGAATATTCACCTTCAAGAATATTAGGAGAGAATACTTGGCTAAGCATCGAGGCAACGATACCAGCAGTATTAGCTTGAGGAATCACGTTGCACATAGTCAAAGGATTACCCCAGTTTGGTGCGCCTTGGAATAGATTAATAACGTCATCAATAACATTATCGATAGACTCCCCTTTTTCTTGAATCTTAACGTTCTTTACTTCTGGATAAGCGTATTGAAGTTTAGTATCTGTGCCAAGATATGCCGGCCCATTAACCTCTGGTTTTAGTTGATCGATCTTTTCGATGGCCTTTTTCATTGTTTCAGCCAATGGATCAGTTGTTCCTCTGAAAGGTGAAGGAAACTCACCTGTCATGATCTTACGATAAGTCGCCCATTTGGGTGCTTTTTCAGAGATCTGACCGTCTTTCCAGATCTCCTCAAATTTTTTAGTTTTGTTATCCATAACGTAATAAATTAGTGGTTTTAGAGTGTTCTTTCGAACGTATATATAACGTTTCTTATATACTTTCGGTTTTTAAAAGGTGATAAGATTGTACTTCTTTAAACTCCTTTTAACATAGTGTTAATAGAACTTTATTTGATGGAGCTAGATGCCGAGAATACAGACGAATGTCTACGCAAATAAGCCAATACAGCTATAGCAATAGCAATGATTCCATTTAGTATAAAAGGGAACAATTCGCTGTGTTGATGCAGCACAAATTGGAATGCATCTACGATAAACGGACAAAGTAGAATAGCCAGATAGTTGGTCGACATTACAAAAGCTAAAGCCAGAACAGCTTTGTCGTGACGTGCAGCTAGTGTAGTTTTGTCATAAATAAGCGGTTGCAAAATACCGTATCCACTACCAACCATAAATACACCTAGTGCAATGATAAATATTGATTTAAACATAACGATCAAGAAAAGACCGATTGCAATCTCCGCAAAACTAAATGCTAATACCTTATTTTCAAGTATTTTTATGATTTTATTAATGAAGAGTCCCGGTAGCATCATTGCCAAGAAAAACAAAGAGATCATAGAGCCCGAATAAGAGCTACTCAATTTATAATCTTGAAGTACAAAAGGAAGGTTAAAGGAAACAACGAGTACAAGATAGGTTGCCATAAAATAAACAAGCATCAATCCGCCAAGAATTTTCCAGTTAATAGCTTCTCCCGGTTTTAATAGAGGCGACTCTTTAATTACGGTAGCAGTCTTTGTGCCGGCTTGTTGTTCACCAATATAATGTGCGTCATTCTTAGCCAAAACGCTATCTCTAAGGTAATAAGAAAGCAGGATGGCAAATGCAGGAATCAAGTACACAACAAATGGATAGTGCCAATTGTAATTAGCCAGCCAACCGGTAAGGAAGGTTGCAAGAACCAGCGTCAGGTTTGTAATCGACGAACTAAGTCCGAGCTGTTTGGTTCGGTACTCACCGACAAAGAAGTCGGCAATCAATCCGGTTGAAAGCGGTATTACCATTCCGGCTCCTACACCGAGCAAGCAACTGATCAAAATCAACTCTAGCATGCTGCTTGCTAAGAAATAAAGAATACCACTGGCAAGGAAGATCGCTAGTCCAATAATTAATATGGTCGTTTTATCCTTACTCTCACTTAATTTTCCGGAAAGCAAAACAAATGGAATAATTAGCAACGAAGGCAACGATGTCAACATCTGTATTTCAAGGTCAGACACATGTGGAAATATCTTATCCAAGTC
>CAMTPD010000375.1 GCA_947074265.1 uncultured Porphyromonadaceae bacterium | reverse complement strand
CGAGATTCTCCGGAGTGACTGGAGTTCAGACGTGTGCTCTTCCGATCTGACGTGCGTGATAAAGTGTCGCGTGCTCAACGCTTTTTACCTCGCGACTGTGACCCGCCTACTGTTTCAAAAGCAGATGCCGACTCTGACCCGATCATCCGAATTTCTCTTGCCAGTGAGTCACGTTCGCTTCTCGAACTTACCGAAATAGCCGAACTCACCGTAAAGGAACGTTTGCAAACAATTTCCGATGTTAGTGCGGTAGACTTGTGGGGTGCCAAGCGCTATTCGATGCGTTTGTGGCTCGACCCTGTTAAAATGGCCGGATACGGTGTTACTCCTCTTGATGTAAAGAATGCGGTTGATAAGGAAAACGTAGAACTTCCTTCGGGTAGTATCGAAGGTAATACAATGGAACTTTCGATTCGTACGCTTGGTTTGATGTCGACTCCGAAAGAGTTTAATGACCTGATCGTAAAGAAAGACAACGATAAAATTGTTCGTTTTAGCGATATCGGCCGTGCCGAATTAGCTCCGGAAGATATGCGAAGTATTCTAAAGAAAAATGGAATACCCAATATCATGGTGGTTATTATTCCGCAACCGGGAGCCAACCACATCGATATTGCCGACGAGGCTTATATTCGAATCGATCAGTTGCGTAAGGATCTTCCGGAAGACGTTACCATCGAGATGGTACAAGACAATACGCGCTTTATTCGCGCATCGATTAGTGAAGTAGAAGAGACCATTTATGTCGCTTTCTTACTTGTGGTGTTTATCATCTTCGCCTTTTTGCGCGACTGGCGTGTTACGTTGGTGCCGGTGGTAGTAATTCCTGTTTCGCTGATCGGAGCTTTCTTTGTTATGTACATTGCCGGATTCTCTATGAATGTTCTTACCATGCTTGCGATTGTATTGTCGGTAGGACTGGTAGTGGATGATGCCATTGTTGTTGCCGAAAATATTTATGTACGCATCGAGCGGGGCATGTCGCCCAAGGAGGCTGGTATTGAGGGTTCGAAAGAGATCTTCTTTGCCGTAATATCGACTACGATTACCCTCGTTGCCGTGTTCCTACCAATTGTATTTTTGGAAGGGATGACCGGAAAACTATTCAAAGAGTTCAGTATCGTTATTGCCGGTTCTGTGATTATTTCTTCTTTTGTGGCACTGACCTTCACGCCGATGTTTGCCACAAAGATCTTGAAACGTCGCGAAAAGAAAAATAAGTTATACACAATGACTGAGCCATTTTTTGAATGGCTTACCAACGGATATACCCATACGCTTCAGTATTTCCTCAAACGTAAAATGATGGCTATTCCGGTTGTGATTGTTTTGCTAGGCTTGATCACTTGGTTGTTCCAGTTGGTTCCTTCCGAATTGGCTCCACTTGAAGACCGCTCACAAGTAACCATTTCATTACGCGGCCCCGAAGGTAGTACCTTTGAATACATCCGCGACTACTCGGATGACGTGGCATTTGTGATTGATTCTGTCGTTCCCGAAAGGACTTCGACCGTATCACGAGCGATGAGTGGAAGTGGCTTTGCATTTCTCAATCTTCCAGATATCAAAGAACGTGAAAGAAGCCAAATGGATGTGGCAGATGCGATCTCAAAGGAAGTGCGCAAAAACTCGGTAGCTCGTGCTTTTGTACGTCAACAATCTACCTTTGGCGGTGGTCGTGGCGGTATGCCTGTACAATACGTATTGCAAGCTCCCAACCTTGAAAAACTTCAGGAGTTTCTACCTGTGTTTATGCAACAGGTAAACGAAAGTCCGGTATTCCAAATGGCCGATGCAAACTTAAAGTTTACAAAGCCGGAAACACGTATCGAAATCAATCGCGACAAGGCAACGCTACTTGGCGTAAGTACCCGCAACATTGCTCAAACGTTGCAATATGCACTTAGCGGACAGCGCATGGGCTATTTCTACTTGAATGGCAAGCAATATCAAATCTTGGGTGAAATCAATCGTCAACAGCGCAATACTCCTCTAGATTTGAAATCTATTTTCGTACGTAGCGACAACGGTGATATGGTTCAGCTCGACAATCTGGTTACGCTGCAAGAAAGTGTAGCGCCACCGCAATTGTATCGTTACAATCGTTTTGTTTCGGCTACGATTTCTACAGGTTTGGCTAAAGGGTATACCATTGGTGACGGATTGAATGAAATGGATCGCATTGCTAAAGAAACGCTTGACGGAAGCTTTCGCACTGCTCTTACCGGTGAGTCGAAGGAGTTTCGAGAAAGTTCGTCGAGCTTGATGTTTGCATTTATCCTAGCTCTGCTTTTGATTTATCTGGTATTGGCTGCTCAGTTTGAAAGCTTCAAGGATCCGATGGTTATCATGGTTACCGTGCCTCTTGCCATTGCCGGAGCTTTGTGTTTCATGGCTTATTCGGGAACAACAATGAATATTTTCAGTCAGATCGGTATCATTATGCTGATTGGTCTTGTGGCTAAAAATGGTATCCTTATTGTGGAGTTTGCTAATCAGCGTCAAGAAGAGGGCCTTAGCAAAGCGGAAGCGATTCTAACGGCGTCGGTTCAGCGACTACGACCAATCTTAATGACGAGTACGTCTACATTACTCGGACTTCTGCCTTTGGTTTATGCTACCGGTGAGGGTGCAAACAGCCGTATCTCTATGGGTATTTCGGTGGTAGGCGGTATGCTTGTATCAACTTTCCTGACACTTTATATCGTTCCGGCTATTTACAGCTACATCTCGACTGATCGATTTGGAAAGTCAGAACAAGAAGTATCCTAACTTTTAATGCTTATCGAATGAAAAAAATATATCTACTTTTTCTTACATT
>CAMTPD010000374.1 GCA_947074265.1 uncultured Porphyromonadaceae bacterium | reverse complement strand
CTTTTTCAAATTCAATCTATATTGGATGCATGGTCTTATTTTACTCATGTTGGGAGTATTATATGTAACAAATGACACCTCTGCCACAAAAGATGTAAACTGGACAGAGTTTCAGAAACTAGCTCAGGAAAATACATTTTCTAATATTACTGTTTTCAATAATAAAAATCTACTTGAAGCAACAGTAAAAGAAGACAAAGTCGGAGACGTATTTACAAAAAACACTAAGGATATTGGCAAATCTCCTAAAGTTATTGTAACAATACCTTCGTCTGATAAATTTTCAGACTTCATGGACAAGATCACTACGGTTGATCATGTTGATACACAAGTTGCTTATGAAGATAGCAAAGATGTATTTTGGGACTTCCTTATTTCTTTTGGCCCACTTGTATTAATCGTACTTGTTTGGATATTATTGATGCGTAAAATGTCTAGTGGCGGTGGTGCCGGTGCTGGAGTATTTAATGTAGGTAAAGCTAAAGCGCAACTCTTTGATAAAGATTCTGATGTGAAAGTTACATTTAAAGATGTAGCCGGATTATCCGAAGCAAAAGAAGAGATTGCTGAAATTGTAGACTTCTTAAAGAATCCGACAAGATATACAGAGCTTGGTGGTAAGATACCGAAGGGTGCACTTCTTGTTGGCCCTCCGGGAACAGGTAAAACTCTTTTAGCTAAGGCTGTAGCCGGTGAAGCAAATGTTCCATTCTTCTCATTGTCTGGTTCAGACTTTGTAGAAATGTTTGTTGGTGTAGGAGCTTCACGTGTTAGAGACCTATTTAGACAAGCTAAAGAAAAGGCTCCTTGTATTATTTTTATCGACGAGATAGATGCCGTAGGTAGAGCTCGCGGTAAGAATCCGAATATGAACAGCAACGATGAAAGAGAGAATACACTCAATCAACTTTTGACTGAAATGGATGGTTTTGGTTCAAATAGTGGAGTTATCTGTTTAGCAGCAACTAATCGTGCAGACATTCTTGACAAAGCCCTTCTTCGTGCCGGTCGTTTCGACAGACAAATCAACGTAGACCTTCCAGACTTGAATGGTAGAAAAGAAATATTTGGAGTACACCTTCGTCCAATCAAAATAGATGACTCTGTAGACATCGAGTTTCTTGCTCGCCAAACACCCGGGTTCTCAGGAGCTGATATTGCAAATGTTTGTAATGAAGCCGCTCTTATCGCAGCACGTAATGGTAAAAAGTTTGTTCAAAAACAAGATTTCATGAATGCGGTAGACCGTATCGTTGGAGGATTGGAGAAAAGATCAAAAATTACAACTGCGGAAGAACGTAAAACAATTGCTACACACGAAGCTGGTCATGCAACAATTAGTTGGATGCTAGAGCATGCAAATCCTCTTGTTAAAGTAACAATTGTTCCTAGAGGTAAAGCTCTTGGTGCTGCATGGTATCTTCCTGAAGAAAGACAAATAACAACAACTGAGCAGTTACTTGATGAGATGTGTGCTACGTTGGGTGGTAGAGCTGCCGAAGAAGTTTGTTTAGGTAAAATATCAACAGGTGCTTCGAACGACTTAGAAAGAGTAACAAAACAAGCATTAGCAATGGTTACTTATTTCGGCATGAGTGAACGCTTATCAAATCTTAGCTACTATGACTCTACAGGTCAAGACTTCGGTTTCTCAAAACCATATAGTGAAGATACTGCCAAATTAATCGATGCTGAAGTAAAGCGAATCATCGACACACAATATGCAAGAGCAAAAGAAATACTTCGAAACAATAAAGAAGGACATGCACAACTTGCTCAGATATTGTTGGACAGAGAGGTTATTTACACAGAAGATGTAGAAACAATCTTTGGAAAACGTCCATGGGTTTCACGCTCAGAAGAAATTCTAGATGCGCAAAACAAAGCAAATAAAGCTGCAGCAGAGGCAGAGGAGGCTAAAAAGAAATTAGAAGAAGCTTCTGAAATAGATAAAGAAGTTCCTTCTGAAACAAAGGAAGCTGAATCAACATCTTCAACAAATGAGGAGAAATAACAACAACCTTATATAGTAAAAAAAGGAAGATCTTATTGATCTTCCTTTTTTTTTGTTTTATAGCATATATAAATAGGAGACTACCCTATAAATTATTCCACACAGGCTCTGTTACGAATGGAATAGAATTTATATTTTTGCACAATAAAGAAGTTAGACATAAACAATTAAATAAAGTCATCTTGAATAATTTCATTAAACGAGCACTAACTGGTGCATTATTCGTCCTAGCTATAATAGCTGGCATTTGGTTCAATCCAATAGGATACTGGGCTGTCTTTACTATAATCTCAGCTCTTTCTCAATGGGAGTTTTACAAATTAGTTTCACGAGACACAGATGTAAAATTCAACAAGTTGACAGCTGTACTCGGAGGAACATATTTGTTCTTTGCAACATTTATGTACGCGGCTCAATTAATAGATAAAACAATCTTTTTACCATATATTCTATTGGACATTTATACAATCGTATCGCAATTGTATTTAAAAGCGATAAATCCTATCCAAGGCTGGGCTTATACATTCCTAGCACAAATCATGTATGTTCTGCCATTCTGTCTACTTAATTTTATTTCATTTGGCAATGACGAATTAGGAGGATCTTACTACACGCCAGTCGTAACACTATCACTTTTTGTTTTCATCTGGTTAAATGATACCGGGGCATACTTATTATGCTCTCGAATCGGAAAACACCGATTATTCGAACGTATACCACCCATGCAGTCGTGGGACGGCTTTCGGGGTGGAATGATCTTCGCTTCCTCTGGAGCACGTGGATTCCCTTACTTTCTCCCAGAACTTGCCTAGATCGGAA
>CAMTPD010000373.1 GCA_947074265.1 uncultured Porphyromonadaceae bacterium | reverse complement strand
ACTCTTTTGCTTTAGAAGCTTGTGCTTCAATTTGGGCTTTAGTTACATTACCCAAGGCTTTTTCAATATGTAAGCTAATATTCTTCATATAATTGATGTTTGAATAGGAACTTCAAGAAAGAGAAAAGCTCTCAACCCAAATTCGTTTAGAACAGGATTGAGAGCTTTTATTTATCATTTAAATGTTTCGGTAAGTTGCTTGATCACTGCCGTAGACGATTTCTTATTGTAGAGAATGTCATATACTGCATCTAAGATTGGCATGTCTACCTGATATTTCTCGTTGATTTCTTTGATACATTTAGTACCATAGTATCCTTCGGCAATCATTTCCATTTCAAGCTGAGCTGTTTTAACGGAGTAGCCTTTTCCAATCATTGTTCCGAATGTTCGGTTACGGCTAAATCGCGAATAGGCTGTAACGAGCATATCTCCTAAATAGGCAGAATCACTAATATCGCGTTTCAATGGATGTATTGCTTGCACAAAGCGATCCATTTCTTGGATTGCATTTGAAATAAATACAGCCTGGAAGTTATCTCCATATTTCAAGCCATGACAGATACCGGCAACAATAGCATATACATTTTTTAGTACGGATGCATATTCAATACCAATAACATCGTCACTGACTGATGTTTTTACATATGGATTTGTGAAAACTTTAGACATCACTTCTGCATTTGCAATATTGGGACATCCTACTGTAAGGTAAGAAAGTCGCTCCAATGCAATTTCTTCAGCATGACACGGACCACCTAATACTGCAATGTTCTCGACCGGAGCCTTAAAAAAGTCGGCAAAGTAATCAGATACCAACAGATTTTCATCGGGTACAATCCCTTTGATTGCCGAGATGATGAATTTGTCATTTAGGCTTGTTTTTACTTTCTTTAAGTGCTGCTTAAGGAAAGGTGAAGGGGTTGCGAAGATCAAGGTGTCTGAGTCCTTAATTGCCTGATTGATGTTGGAGTAAAAGTTGATTTTGCTTGTATCAAACTTAACTCCTGTCAGGTAATAAGGGTTATGTCCTAATCGCTTAAATTCGTCAATGCGGTCAGGGCGACGTACATACCAATTGATACTATCCTGTGTGGAAAGTACAATTTTAGCAAGAGCAGTAGCCCAGCTGCCTCCCCCCATTATGGCTATTTTTCCTGGCAATTTCATGACTTTCTTTTTACTTAAGTCTGTCTCTGTCGTTATGATGTCGATTATGCTTGTTGAGCATTTGCGATCCATCCTTCTACTTCTTCAGCTTTCGGATTTGACAGTTCGAGCTTGTATTTTTTATTTAATTCGCACATCTCTTGTCTTACTTTATTTGCATTTGCGTCTGCAAATGTTTCAATTGTAAGATAACCTGCTTTATACAAAACTGGTACCCAATCGTTAGGAACACCAAGAGCTGCAAATTTTTCTACTGAGTCTTTCTTTTGAGTCTTTTCCGGACGCATTTGCGGGAAGAAAAGTACTTCCTGAATGCTGATTTGTCCAGTAAGAAGCATAACAAGGCGGTCCATACCAATACCCATACCCGATGTTGGAGGCATACCATACTCCAATGCACGAATAAAGTCATTGTCAATAAACATCGCTTCGTCATCTCCCTTTTCTGAAAGCTTCAACTGATCTTCAAAACGTTGACGTTGATCAATAGGATCATTAAGCTCAGAATAAGCATTTGCAAGCTCTTTTCCATTCACCATCAATTCGAAACGTTCTGTTAGTTCCGGATTATCACGGTGTTTTTTAGTAAGAGGCGACATGTCGATAGGATAGTCGGTGATAAATGTTGGTTGGATGTATTTTCCTTCACACTTCTCTCCAAAGATCTCGTCAATAAGTTTACCTTTACCCATTGTTTCATCTTGCTCAATGCCTAGTTGTTTGCATACATCACGCAATTGATCTTCGCTCATACCTGCAATATCAATGCCTGTATGATCTTTGATAGCGTCAATCATTGTTACACGTTTGTATGGTGCTTTGAAGTTGATAACGTTGTCTCCAACTTTAACTTCAGTTGTACCCAATACATCCATGCAAATCTTTTCAAGCATTTGCTCTGTAAACGCCATCATCCAATTGTAGTCTTTGTAAGCTACATAAATTTCCATCGCAGTAAACTCAGGATTGTGAGTTCTATCCATACCTTCGTTACGGAAGTTGCGTGAAAACTCATATACACCTTCAAAACCACCAACGATCAATCTTTTCAAATAAAGTTCGTTAGCGATACGAAGATACAATGGGATATCCAATGCATTGTGATGTGTAATAAACGGACGTGCCGCAGCACCACCCGGTATATTTTGCAACACAGGAGTGTCTACTTCTAAATAACCTCTCTGATTGAAGAATTCTCTCATCGAGTTGAAGATTTTGGTACGTTTAACAAATATGTCTTTGACATCTTCATTAACAACCAAGTCAACATAACGTTGACGATAGCGTTGCTCTGGGTCTGTAAAACCATCATATACAACACCATCTTTCACTTTTACAACAGGAAGCGGACGAAGAGATTTAGCAAGAACAGTTAGTTCTTTTGCGTGAATCGAGATTTCGCCCATTTGTGTACGAAACACATATCCTTTGATACCGATATAGTCTCCAATATCAAGCAAACGCTTGAATACTGTAGTATAAAGTTCTTTATCTTCGCCCGGACAGATATCGTCACGAGTGATGTATACTTGGATTCTGCCTTCAGAGTCTTGTAGTTCGACAAAAGAAGCTTTACCCATGATACGACGGCTCATGATACGACCGGCAATAGATACTTCGCGAGGCTCCGCATCATCTTGAAAAGCCTCTTTTATTTCGGTTGAATG
>CAMTPD010000372.1 GCA_947074265.1 uncultured Porphyromonadaceae bacterium | reverse complement strand
CGTAAGTAAACATTTCTTCTTCCCCCATACATCGGCCAGATAGCCCGAAGGTCTCTCTAATGCAACAGCGGCAACGGAATAAACACTTTTCAGGATAAAGATATCTTGTAATGTAAGTCCGTTTTTCTCGTAAAACAGAACAATTACAGGCATTACCAGCGAAAACCATTTGGATAGCTTAATGGCGTAGAGAGCTAATATATTTTGCTTCATTCAGAACGGGAGCTTGTCATTTTTTTAGTATTGCAAAGATAACAAATGCCACACGATTATCTCAACAGATAACACGTGTGGCAAGCTTTTATTGTTGTTATTTCTTTTTATTCGGAGCGTAAATAAGTCCGTCTACGGCTTGTTGACCGTCGGGTGTTACAAACACTGCCGAAAACATCCATTTGGTTAATCGCACTTGCGGCACGGAGAACTTTCCGATTGGCAACTTGATCAAAACTTTATTCCAGCCTTTGTTTAACTGTACTTCAATAGGATCGCGCCCTACCATGTTTTCATTTCCAAGCGGTATCTCGTTTGACTTCTCGCGATGTACTGATGTCCAAACCGGTGACTGTATTTCGGAATCATTGATCCAAATCTTGCTTTCTTTGTAATCCCACTTACCTTGATCGGGAGCTAAGTCCATTTCGGAGCGACTGTAGTTTTGCGTTTCGAACCACAAACCTACCTTTTGTTTCTTGGGCGAATATACATATGTCCAAGCGTAGGCTGTACTGTTTTCTTTGGGCTCTTTGTAAAATCCGGGCACAAACGTACCCCATACATGACGTAAATAAATACCCGCACCATTTGCCGAAGCCACAGGAACTTCGTTTCCTTCGTATACATAAGTATCCTTTAAGACTTGCTCTGGTTCGAATGTTTTGGTCAGGTTTCCTTCATTCGGATACGGCCCGACAATATTCCAGTCTACATTTGTCTGCTTTACATACGCAAACGGATATCCGTCGAAGTTGTTTGCTTTATGCCATAACATACGCGACTCAAAGTCCTTAAAGGCATGATACGGTTCGGTGTTTGGTTGCATCGTTGTACCAAAGTCATCGAAATATTGCCACCCACCGCCTTGCCATGCGCGCTCTGCTATTGCCAACATGTTTGGGTATAAGTAGTTTTCCAATATAATGTTACGCTCATTTGCAATATAACGATCGTGCCACAAAGCCAATATCGTACCTGCATATTGTTCCGAGCCTTCTGCTACATTTCCGATTCGGCTTGTATACAATGCATAGATATCGGCAAACGTATCGAAGTGATTCAAGTAATGAAACTTACTATCAATGGCCGGAATACCCGGTGTTGCTTTTCCTCGATAACTCCATAGCTGAGTCATGTCTACCTCTCCTTGTTTGTAATTCCAACCGGGGTTCCACGATATCACTTTCTTTCCTTGTGCTCTTACAAAGTCGACCATCTCGGGCACGAAGCCAGGGTTTGTAAATTCAACTTCATCCGTTCCGATGTGTAGATAAGGAACATCAAGTACCTCGCAAGCTTCTGCTATTAGATCTTTTAAAATAGCCATCCCCTCTTCGCTTTGCATATCGCAGTTGAATGCTCGCTTGAATGCTGCACTATGCCCGGGCATATCGAGCTCGGGAATTAATGTTACGTTGTGCGCTTTGCAGAACTCGACCAGCTCTCTTGCTTCTGCATGCGAATAATATTTGCCTTGCATGCGCGTCATGTTTTCGGACGATGTAAGCTGCGGATACTTCTTACTTTCAAGCCTCCAAGCCTGATTTTCGGTAAGATGCCAATGGAATACATTGACTTTATACTTGGATAAGATTGCGATTTCACGTTTGAGTTCGTCCATAGATATATAACTACGGCCTACATCTTGCATAAACCCGCGTACTCGAAAGGCAGGCCAGTCTGTGATGCTCAAGTATGGCAGTTTACCTTGCTTGTTCTCTTGCACGAGCTGCCCCAACGTTTGCATACCCCAATATATACCTTGAGGAGTTGTAGCTAAAAGTGCTATTCCTGTTGGCGTAATGGATAAAGCGTATGCTTCGTCCATATTATTTCTAACTCCATCTAGTTTATCAACCAATGCTACCGACAATTGCGTCTTACTCTCTTTTGCAGTGTGTATTTTTAGTTGTTTCAGTTGATCTTGTACAAGCTTACTCACCTTTGCATCACAATTCAAAGAGAATTGATTATACACTAACATGCCATTTCCCATCTGTAGGGTTTGAGGCTGTGGCAGAAGTTGTTTTTGTGCTTGTAGCTTGATTGTTGTACCTAGTAATACCATACTAGCACACAACAGAAGCTGTCTAAGAGTTATGTTTCTCATGATTTAATCGGTTTTTCTTACTATAGTGTATTGCCTTTTTTCGCATTGAATACATATATTATCTTACTTAACAATACACATTCTTAATCCAAAACGAATACAAATGTAATTAAACTTTAACCATTCTGAAACAACATCTTCAAAAGATCGAAAATACAATATCTCAATCAAAGTACAGAGGTTGGAATACATCCTCTCAATCAATCAAAACAAAAGCCCCTCAAAAGCCGAAATATCATTATATAATCATAATTATAGAAAATAAAATAACCGTCGTATAAAATCTTTATAGGTAAATATTTTTTACATTGCACACATTAAGACTAAACACTTTACACGCTAATAATAAACAACTTAAGCAAAAATAGCCTGTAATAAAATAGTTTGTAGTATATATTTTGGAGATCAATACGTCGTGATATAAAATTATACAATATTGGGAATCTAAAAAATCAATTTATATTTGCAGTGATGACCAAATTAGAAGAATTTCATGCATATAAATAATGAACTTGCAATCTAAACCTTATATG
>CAMTPD010000371.1 GCA_947074265.1 uncultured Porphyromonadaceae bacterium | reverse complement strand
TTGTTTCAATAATTTTGTAAATATCTGATGTTCAGAACATGTGTAATGTAAATAGTTTGTATTTTGTTTGGAGGTTATATTGATTGAAGAAAAAAGAAGGATAACCTGTTATGGTTTGAAAGAAGTATACATATTATGTCCTTAGTTGTAGCTTGTGCTCATAACGTAATAGATGTTTTGTAGTGCAATTTTAAGATCAGGTATATGCAGTATTGATTAAATTAAAACTGATATGACACCATCAATCTAATTATATCTTACCAGAAGTATTGAGGTGACTTCTATTATGAAACTTGATGGTTTGTGAATCTTTATAATTGTTACTTTTTTATTATCTTTGCAGCTCATGTTTCATATATAAAATATAAACAAAAATGGGTGGTTTTTTCGGAACTATTTCAAACACAAAATGCGTAAATGATCTGTGTTACGGAACGGATTATAACTCTCACTTAGGTACTCGTCGCGGTTGTCTCGTTACCTTGCACGATGGGGTATTTAATCGCTCAATTCACAATCTTGAGAATTCATACTTTCGATCTAAGTTTGAAGATGAACTAGATAAGTTTGAAGGAAACTCGGGGATAGGAGTGATTAGTGATACCGATCCACAACCAATCTGTATCAACTCACACCTTGGCAAGTTCGCAATTGTGACTGTTGCGAAGGTAAATAATGCGAAAGAGTTGGAGCAGGAATTAATAAATGAGGGTAAACACTTTTCAGAATTAAGTTCCGAGCATAATACTGAACTTATTGCACTGCTTATCACGCAGGGGAAAACATTTGTAGA
This sequence comes from uncultured Porphyromonadaceae bacterium, assembly GCA_947074265.1. Taxonomy (GTDB): domain Bacteria; phylum Bacteroidota; class Bacteroidia; order Bacteroidales; family CAMTPD01; genus UBA12018. The sequence goes on along the minus strand of CAMTPD010000371.1, from coordinate 2,070 downwards.
GGGCATTGAAAATGTCTATAATAAAATTAAGGGGTCTTGTTCCATGTTGCTGCTTACCGAAAACGGAATTATTGCAGCGAGAGATAAAATGGGCAGGACCCCTATTATTTTGGGCAAAAAAGAAGGAGCATGGGCTGCGTCTAGTGAGCCTGCAAGTTTTCCCAATTTAGGATATGAGCCAGAGTATAATGTAGGTCCGGGCGAGATTGTGCATCTTACTTCGGAGACAATGACTCAATTGCGAGAGCCGAATAAGAAAATGCAAGTGTGTTCTTTTCTATGGGTGTATTATGGCTTTCCTGTTTCAGATTATGAGGGGGTTAATGTTGATGCAGCTCGTTATGCAAGTGGCATGGCTATGGCAAAAGAAGATGATGTAGATGCTGATTTCGTGTCAGGTATTCCTGATTCGGGTATTGGTATGGCACTGGGATATGCAGAAGGAAAACAAATTCCATATCGTCGTGCGATTGTAAAGTACACACCAACATGGCCTCGAAGCTTTACTCCAAGCAATCAGTCGGTGCGTGAGTTTATTGCGAAAATGAAATTAATTCCAAATAAGCAGTTGCTTAATGGAAAAAGAGTCGTATTTTGCGACGATTCAATTGTGCGCGGAACTCAGCTTCGCGACAATGTGAATATCCTTTATAGCTATGGCGCAAAAGAGGTACACATGCGTACAGGATGTCCTCCTATATTGTATGCATGTCCGTTTATCGGCTTCTCTGCTTCTAAATCAGAACTAGAGCTGATTTCTCGTCGTATAATTAAAGAAATTGAGGGTGATGATAAAAAGAACTTAGAGAAATATGCAACAACCAATTCTCCTCAATACTGCCAAATGGTTGAGTGTATTCGAAAAAAACTTAATATTACGACTCTTAAATTCAATACAGTCGAGAATCTTGTTCAAGCAATAGGCCTTCCGAAGGAGCAGATTTGTACACACTGTTACGACGGAACAGGTGAATTCTAATTATAAAAGATATAGTTATGAACGTAGTTGATCGTTTCCTAAAGTATGTTTCTTTCGACACAGAGGCGAAAGAAGGAACCGGAACTACACCAAGTACACCCGGCCAACTAGTGTTGGCCGCGGAATTGGTGAAAGAGTTAGAGACTATAGGTCTCGAAGATATTTCTCTTGATGAGAATGGCTATGTAATGGCCACTCTTCCGGCTAATAATAATGATGGTGAGACACCTGTAATTGGTTTTATAGCTCACATGGATACCAGTCCCGATATGTCGGGTAAAAATGTAAAGCCTCGTATTGTAAAATATGATGGTGGGGATATACTATTGAATGACGAGCAAAAAGTAATTCTTTCACCTAGTCAGTTTCCAGAATTGGAAAACTACTTAGGACAAGAATTAATAGTAACAGATGGTACAACTTTATTGGGAGCTGATGATAAAGCTGGTATTGCTGCTATTATCGGAGCAGTTGCATATCTAAAAGAACATCCAGAGATTAAGCATGGCAAGATTAGAATTGGATTTACACCTGATGAGGAAATTGGTCAGGGTGCAGATCATTTTGATGTTGCTAAGTTTGGTTGTGATTGGGCATATACGATAGATGGCGGTCAGATAGGCGAGTTAGAGTATGAAAACTTTAATGCAGCGATTGCAAAGATTATATTTAAAGGTCGAAATGTACATCCAGGGTATGCCAAAAATAAAATGATTAATGCTTGTCATCTAGCAACAGAGTTTGATGCTTGGATGCCTGCTGATGAAAAACCAGAATGTACTGAAAAATATGAAGGTTTCTTTCATTTAGTAGGGATGTCTGGAACTGTAGAAGAGGCTTCATTAACATATATAATTCGCGATCACGATAGAACATTGTTTGCAGAGCGTAAAATGAAAATTAAGGAGCTTGTAAAAGATATGAATGAGAAGTTTGAGGGATGTGCCTCGGTCGATATTCGTGATCAATACTTTAATATGCGTGAGGTTGTTGAACCGCGTAAGGAGATCATTAATTTTGCTCATGACGCAATGCTTCAGGCCGGAGTTGCACCTTTAATCAAACCAATCAGAGGAGGTACTGATGGTTCT
>CAMTPD010000370.1 GCA_947074265.1 uncultured Porphyromonadaceae bacterium | reverse complement strand
GACTGGAGTTCAGACGTGTGCTCTTCCGATCTAGCAATACTCCTGGGATGCATGCAGCTGCGGCTACATTTGCCGGACTTATACGTTATCCGCTGATTAAACGCTTGACAACTAAAGAAATGATTGATACTGTAGCTCCTTCTTTTTATTCGATGGGAGCAGGTGGTTATGCGCGTTATGTCGTGTTTTTTGTGTTGCTACATCATGCCGCACTACTCGCGATCGAATCATTTACCCTCTTTGACCCACTCTACTTGATCATTCGAATTCTGGCAAGTAGTGTTCTAACCATTATTTTATTATTAGCAATAGAAGGATTTAATTACGAGGTTTTGAAAAGTGAAGAATAAACTTGACCTAGATAATCGCAAGTATGTTATTGGTGCCGGTATTATTGTATTATTTCTGATTTTCTTGATCAGATTAATTTCATTACAACTGCTAACACCCGAGTACAAACAATTTGCAGATAGTAATGCTTTTCTAAAGAAAACAATGTATCCGTCGCGCGGATTAATTTATGATCGACAGGGGCGTTTGCTTGTGTATAATCAGCCGGCATATGATGTGATGGTGATTATGCGTGAGGTGCAACCCTTTGATACACTTGACTTCTGTAATATTGTTGGTATTTCGAAAGAGCAATTCGTGAAGCGTATTGGTGATATTAAAAATCGCCGACTCAATCCGGGATATTCTTCCTATGTGCCTCAAGTTTTTTTGAATCAGCTTTCAGCTCGTGAATACGGTGTTTTGCAGGAGAAATTGTATAAATTTCCGGGCTTCTATATTCAAAATAGAACTCTTCGTGAATACAATTATCCCAATGCTGCACTGGTATTAGGTAATGTTGGAGAGGTAAACAAGCGAGATTTAGAAAATGATTCTTATTATGTAAGAGGTGATTACTCTGGACGATCAGGGGTAGAGAAGTCTTACGAAACGATGTTGCGTGGGGAAAAAGGTGTAGAGATTCTGTTAAGAGATGCGCATGGTCGTATCAAAGGTAAATATGAAAATGGAGATCATGATATAGCTCCCGAATCCGGGAAGAATCTAACCTTATCGTTAGATATAGAACTACAAGATTATGGCGAGCGTCTGATGGGAAATAAGCTTGGTGGTATTGTAATGATTGAACCGGAGACCGGTGAGGTGCTATGTATGGTATCAAGCCCAACTTATGATCCTAGTTTGCTTGTAGGACGTAAACGAGGTAAGAATCATGTAGATTTGGAGAAAGACCCATTCAAACCATTGTTTAATCGACCTTTGATGGCACAATATCCTCCGGGATCTACCTTCAAAGCTGCTCAAGGATTGGTATTCTTGCAAGAGAATGTAGTGACGGCCCAAACGGCTTATCCATGTCATGGAGGTTATCCTCCATTGGGCGGACGTCCAAAGTGTCACCCGCATGCGTCACCTACATCTTTGATTCCTTCGTTAGCAACATCTTGTAATGCTTATTATTGCTATGGTTTGCGCGAAATGATCGATAGCAGAAAGCGTTATCCAAATCCGCAAACAGCTCTTGATAAGTGGAAAGATTACATGGTTGCTCAAGGATATGGCTACAAACTAGGAATAGATTTGCCTGGTGAAAAAAGAGGGCTTATTCCTAATAGTAAGTTTTATGATAAGATTTATAAAGGACGATGGAATGCTCATACAATTATTTCCATCTCGATTGGTCAAGGTGAAGTATTGGCAACTCCTTTGCAAATTTGTAATCTTGCTGCAACGATCGCGAATAGAGGTTATTTTATAAAGCCTCATGTTGTAAAGGCAATTGAAGATACACCAAAAGATACAGCTTATACAAATAAACATTATACCGGAATTGATGCGATGAACTACGAGTATGTAGCTCAAGGTATGCGTGGTGCGGTAACAGGCGGAACATGTAGAGTTGCAGCACTTCCCGATATTGAAGTGTATGGCAAAACAGGTACGGCCGAAAATCCACATGGTAAAGACCACTCAATCTTTATGGGTTTTGCAGAATATAAAGGTCGTAAGGTTGCAATCTCAGTTTTTGTTGAGAATGCCGGATTCGGTGCTACTTATGCTGTGCCTATCGGACGATTGATGATTGAGCACTGTTTGCGTGGAGATGTGCTTGAAGAGAGCAAGTGGATGGAGGATAGAATGTTGAATGCTTCAGTTTTACCTAATGTCTTTTAGAAAAACAAATATATGGAGAGATCTAGACTGGTTTACCGTGATACTTTATGTAATCATGGTTATAGCCGGTTGGTTTAGTATCTACGGTGCAACATACGAGTTTGATAATACAAGCATGTTTGATTTGTCTGGTCGTGCCGGTATGCAAATGGTATGGTTTGGTACATCGGTGCTTTTGATTTTTGTAATTCTAATGCTGAATGACGAAGTCTATGATGTGCTAGCTTACTTTTTGTACTTTATCGTAATCCTATTACTAATCGCAACAATATTCTTAGCTCCGGATATTAAAGGTTCGCGTTCGTGGTTGGTTCTGGGACCTGTACGGTTACAACCTGCCGAGTTTGCTAAGTTTGTGACGGCCTTGGCTGTTGCGAAAACGATGAGCCAATACGGGTTTAAGTTGTTGAATATTCGAAGCTTTCTGTTTGTCTGCTTTCTGATATTTCTACCGCTAATCCTTATTATTCTGCAAAAGGAGACTGGATCTGCATTGGTGTATTTTGCATTTGCATTGGTTCTTTATCGCGAGGGAATGACCGGGTTGATTTTGTTTGCCGGTTTTTGTGCCGTGCTATTCTTTATCGTTTCGATGAAATACGCAGATGTAATGATGGGTATAACACCTTTGGGTGAGTTTATTGTCTCATTACTTATCTTGTGGATTTCCTTGCTTTGA
>CAMTPD010000369.1 GCA_947074265.1 uncultured Porphyromonadaceae bacterium | reverse complement strand
TAAGTCAAATGTTAATGTTAAATAGGTTGTATTGTCTCGTTGAAAGAGATTTGTCTCAATTATTTTTTATCTGTGAAATGTTGTTTTTTATTTCTAAACCCTATATATTTGCCTTTAAAGTAATGAATTAAAATTTATAAGCATATGGTCATGGAAAAGCCTTACGTAGTAGGTATAGATATTGGCGGAACAAATACTGTATTCGGTATTGTTGATGCAAGAGGTTCGATTCTTCATAGTGGCTCTATCAAAACAGGTCAGTATAAAGAAATTAATGAATATGTAGACGCCCTTGCAAAAGGCCTTACTACAGTTATCGAACAAGCCGGTGGCATTGAAAAGATCAAAGGTATCGGTGTAGGCGCGCCTAACGGTAACTACTTTAATGGTTGCATTGAATTTGCTCCAAACCTACCATGGAAAGGAACAATTCCTTTGGCAAAGCTTATTAGCGAAAGACTTGGAGGTATCACAGTAAACCTTACAAACGATGCGAATGCAGCTGCTATCGGTGAGATGACTTACGGTGCTGCTCGCGGCATGAAAGACTTTATCGTAATTACACTTGGTACAGGTGTAGGTAGCGGTATCGTTATCGGTGGCGATCTAGTATACGGTCACGACGGTTTCGCAGGTGAACTTGGTCACGTAATTATGCGTCGCGGCGAAGAAGGTCGTATGTGTGGTTGCGGACGTAAAGGTTGTCTTGAAACATATACTTCAGCTACAGGTGTAGCACGCACAGCACGCGAATTCTTAGAAAAGCGTGATGAGCCAAGTGTATTGCGCGAACTTGATCCGGCAAACATTACATCGAAAGATGTATTTGATGCAGCTATCAAAGGCGACAAACTTGCTTTGGATATCTTCGAATTTACAGGAAATATGCTAGGTGAAGCGTTTGCAGACTTTATTGCATTCTCAAGCCCTGAAGCAATCATCCTATTCGGTGGTCTTACTAAAGCTGGTGATTTGATCATGGATCCTATCAAGAAAAGCATGGAGAAAAACTTGCTTAAAGTATTTGCAGGCAAAACAAAATTGATGTTCTCTGAACTAAAAGAAAGTGATGCTGCTGTATTGGGTGCAAGTGCTCTTGGCTGGGAAACCAGAGGTGAAGCTTAATTCATAAACATATATGCAAAGAAAGGTCTTCTAATATAGAAGGCCTTTTTTTGTAATTAACATGCTCATATTATGAAACATCCATTATCTCAATTTACATATTGCCCCGAGTGTGGCGCGCATTCGTTTGTCGAAAACAACGAAAAGTCTAAGAAGTGCACGGCATGCGGCTTTGTATATTACTTCAACTCTTCAGCTGCGGTAGCTTGTTTCTTGTCGAATAAAGACGGGCAGATGTTGTTGGTGCGCAGAGCTAAAAATCCTGCAAAAGGAACGCTCGATCTTCCGGGAGGATTTATTGATATGCACGAAACGGCCGAAGAGGCTGTGGCGCGAGAACTGGAAGAGGAAACCGGTATTGCTTATTTAGAATCGTGCGAATACCTTTTCTCGTTACCCAATATCTACGAGTATTCGGGCTTTGAGGTGCATACGCTCGACATGTTTTTCAAAGCAACTGTTGATAACTTCGAAGAAGTGGTTGCGGCAGATGACGCAGCAGAAATCCTGATTGTTGATCCTCAAGCACTCGATCCCGAGGCTTTCGGTTTGTTATCGATCAAGAAAGCAGTCGAGCTTTACAAGCGAATGCTATAGCGATAAGCCTGATTCGCAAATACAATTACTTGTTGCGGAATCGATCATGTTTTCAATTTTAAATCTAGATACCATGAAATACTATACACCTTCCTTATTGTTATTTTTATTGCTTGGATGCATCGGTTGCAACAAGCAAAGGCCGGTAGAGCAAACAGGTGCTCTACTCGAAATTCCACTATACAGTGCAGAGCCTACGGTGCTGACCAACTTATCTGACGTGGCGGCGAAAGTGGAGTTTTGCAACTTATCGAGTGAAGTTTCTTTTAAAAAGAAAATTCCGAATGATGTAGCTTTGACCGATAGTTTTGTATTTGTTTTGCTCGACGATGGGATTTATCAGTTTGCAGGTAATGGCGATTTCGTTCGATTGATTGGGCAACGTGGAAAAGGGAAAGGGGAATTTATGCGATTGATGCCACCGCTCGAGATTGATGCCGACAATCAAATCTGCTACGTTGCCGATAAAGGCAATGAAAAGATCATGGGTTTTAATTACGACGGTACGCTGAATAAGGAAATTCCGCTTCAACAGCTTTGTGTGATGAATCTTGTAGATAGCAAAACGTTTATGCTAACGCCCAACTTCAAAGATCGTTTTATGCTCAACACAACCCTGGCAAAATTGATAAATGGGAAAGGGGAAGCAATCGAATCGATCAAAAGTCCGATTTATCCCATCAACAAAGGGAACCGACAAGACTCTCATTACGGAGCATTCTACAATCCCGTTTGGCGATACAATGATTCTGTTTATACCATGGAATATGGTAACGATACCATCTATAAACTTGTGGATAAAGCGTTGATCCCCGACAAAGTGCTTACGGGTACTACCTACAAACCTTCTTTATTTCATTTGTTTCACAGCGGAATGCCGGACAAGGTTATTGTAAATTCATTGTTTCTTCGTCCCAACTCGGCCGTGTGCGAATCAGACAATTTTCTTATGTTCCGCACCAAATATGCGGATGGTCGCTACTTTATGACGTACAATAAGCAAACCGGAGCCATTGCCCGTACATACCATCCCGACGCTGAAATAAGTGAAAAAAGAAAGCCGCGGTTATCTTCTTACTTCATCCACCACCTCCTCACCGTCCCACACCTTGAACCCTTTTCCCTAATCCACATCCAAGCTATCGGT
>CAMTPD010000368.1 GCA_947074265.1 uncultured Porphyromonadaceae bacterium | reverse complement strand
GGTTTTCATATTTGCATACGGTGAGTTTTCATCAACTGTATTCAACGCACCGGCCCCAAATCCGATGTTTGCAACTAAGTTTTGATTCGGAATAATCGAATACAAATGATTGTACCAAAGAGCGAATGTTAATGCATAATCCCAAGTTTGCAGATCATTCTTTTGTAGCTGTAAAAAAATCGTTTTCCAGTAATCCATTTCAATCGACGTATCAAAATAGGAGTTCAAAACAGGCATAAGTTTATCCTCTGTATACGATTTCATCGATAAATCATAAAGATCAATCGTTCGTTTCCATGTGGCCCATCCCCATATATGCGCATAGGCTGAATAGTGATAACTGTGATCTGAAGTCGGACTCGAGAAGAGGTTTGTACCTGATATTACTCCAATTTGTGGATTATTCTCGTATCGCAACAATAATTCTTTGCAATAATAATAGAAATCAGGATGAGGAACGCAATCATGTTCAAGAATAATTCCCATCTTTACCTCGCTAAAAAACCATTTAATAAACTTATATGGAGCTTTTGCCGGTCCAAGATTTTCTGAAAGAAAAAGAGTTTTTACTTCACACTCCCAATCAACGAGAGATGTGATTGATCGTGCGGCATTACAGTTTGCTGATTCGTTTTCTTTATCATGTCTAGGTCCGTCTGCTGCTATGTATAGCTGCTTAGGTTGAATGGCTTTAATTGAATTGAAAACTTCCATTGTAGTATCAATTCGATTGAAAACAATAAGTAAAACGGGTATATCAAACATATTTATATCGATTGCTTAGCGCAAAGTTAACGAGATCGCTTTATTTCACAACAATTGCTGAATATAGAATTGCAGAGTTTTAACCACGATTTATGTTGTCAATGACATGAAAGTCCTTTTAATAAACACATCTGACCGAAATGGCGGTGCAGCCGTAGCTGCAAATCGTCTTCTTCAAGCATTAGTTTCAAATAATATCAATGCACAATTACTCGTTCGAGATAAAATAACGAACGATAAAAATGTGATAACGATCAATCATACTAAGATAACTCGTTTTTGTAACTATATGCGCTTTGTTAGCGAGCGGTTGGCAATTCTTATAAACAATGGATTTTCGAAAGATAATTTATTTCAGGTATCGATTGCAAATACTGGAACAGATATAACAAAGCATCCGGCTTTCTTAGAAGCTGATGTAATACACCTACATTGGATAAATCAAGGTTTTCTTTCATTAAACGATGTTCGGAAAATTGTTCTTTCCGGAAAGCCTGTTGTATGGACTATGCACGATATGTGGTGCTTCACGGGAATCTGTCATTATGCAGGAGATTGCATAAACTTTGAAGAACGCTGTGAATCATGTCCTTTACATAGAGACTTCTTTATAAAAATGGCTTTAATTGCACAAGAGGCAAAAGCTAAAATTGGAAAAATAACTTATGTTGGATGTAGTAATTGGATTGCAAGCGAAGCCTCCAAAAGTGCACTGCTTTCAAAAAGGCAAATACATAATATCCCGAATCCAATTAATACATCAATCTATTCTCCAATTGATAAGAATGAAGCACAAAAGAGACTTGGTCTTGATCCGAACAAGCGATATATTCTTTTTGGAGCCGCAAAGATTACAGATCCTCGGAAAGGTGCAATCTATTTAAAGACTGCTTTGGAGATTCTTCTTTCAAAATCACCGGAGAAACTCAAGGATGTTGAGCTGTTGCTGTTGGGTGGTAGAAAGTCTGATATTGCAACATTCTTTCCTATTCAAATAAGAGATCTTGGCTATCAGAATAATGAAAAACAAATCGCAACAATCTATAGTGCAGCCAATATATTTGTAATACCTTCGTTAGAAGATAATTTACCTAATACAGTAATGGAGGCTTTGGCTTGCGGAACACCTTGCGTAGGTTTTGATACAGGTGGCATTCCGGAGATGATTGATCATTTACAAACTGGCTATTTGGCAAGTTTTGAGTCTGCCGAAGACTTGGCAGAAGGTATTCTTTGGGCATTAGATCAAGGCATAGAAACGACAAATCACTGTGTCGAGTTTGTGAATCGTAACTATGCGCAAGATTTAGTTGCTCAGCAATATATAAAGTTGTATAATCGTATTTTAAAGTTAACTGAATGAAGTCATTAATCAATCGATTTAATCGATATTATTTGCAACAACGCTTCTTCCCCAATTGGTTGAGTTTATTTATTAACCCATTCTTTTTTATTCGTCTCGAATTGAAAAAAGCTGTCGAACGTTTTGCTGTCGAACTTGATGGAAACTTATTAGATTATGGTTGCGGTTCGAAGCCATATCAAACTCTTTTTTCAAATGTAGATGCTTATGTTGGTGTCGATTTAGAGAATGAAGGGCATGATCATTCAACCGAAGAGATCGATTTCTTCTACGATGGTATTACGCTTCCCTTTTCAGATAACTCATTCGATTCACTATTTTCTAGTGAAGTACTAGAGCATGTGCCTAATATCGATCAATCTTTAAATGAGATAAAGCGAGTACTCAAGTCTAATGGGAAGATCTTAATAACTGTTCCATTCGTTTGGACAGAGCATGAACTACCTTTCGACTTTCGACGATTTACTCAAGGTGGTATAGAAAAGGTCTTAACAGATCATGGATTTGAGGTATTGCACTCTCAAAAGATTGGTTCTTATGTTTGTGTTGTCTTTCAGATGATCATGATGTATCTTCATACATTGGTATATACCCACAACAAGTATTTGAACTTGATTATGAATGCGCTCTTTATTGCGCCAATTGCTATTTTGGGTTTATTCTTTAATTTTATTATGCCGAAGCGTTACAACTGGTACTTTAACACTATCATTCTAGCTTCAAAAAAATAAATGATATATGGCAGAAC